>JAISMZ010000070.1 GCA_031276475.1 Coriobacteriales bacterium | reverse complement strand
GGGGCACTACTGGCGGTAATGCCGCCTTTCGCTAACGCAGAGCTGGGGCAAACTGGCTGCAGGATTTGGCAAGGTTATTGTTGGACAGTCACTTAGGGAAAGTGTTCGTCCCCTGCCCTACTACAAATCCTGTGGAGCAGGTTGATGTAAAAAACAGATGGTCGGGGCGACTGGATTCGAACCAGCGACCCCCTGCTCCCAAAGCAGGTGCGCTACCAAACTGCGCCACGCCCCGACAAAGTTGAAAGCACGATTATAGCAAAAGGCTGCGTCAAACGTCTCAGTACTGCCAATATTGGATCGGCCAGACCTTGACCAGTTTCCAGTTGGCAAAGTTGCGGGCCTCGGGACTCACCGCGAACTGCTCCAGTGAATAATCAATCAGACCTGCCTCGCCCACACGAAAATAGAAGTCGCGCGTCGGGACGGTCGCAGGCGTGCATTCAGAGTAAGTCGGTGCGGCAAGGGTCGCGTCGGTGGCGCGCACGGTTTTATCCACACCGGCCTGGTCAAGTACGGTGGAGCGGAGGCTATCGCAGTTGGTGGGCGCGTCGCTGACGGCCAGTGGCGCGACAGAACTGCCGGACGGCTTATAGAATAGTCCGGTAAAGACGGTCTCCTCCAAGGAATGCCAATCGCTCGTGTAACCCTCGCTGGGATAGCCATGATCGCCCGTGATGACAACGCTGGCATCCTCGTACAGGCCGAGCTGCTTGAGCTGCTCGAGGTATTCAAACACTATCCGCAGCGCCGCTCGGGTCTGGATCGTTACCGAGGAGGATTGGCCGCGTGCCCGCGTGCCGTCCTCGTAAAGCGTAAAGGGCGGATGGCTGCCCTGGAGGTGGATAAAATGAAAGGCACCGCCCGCCAGATCGTCGCTGATCTTGAGTTGCTGTTGTTTTAGATTGGCCATGAATGCGGCATCGTCTATCTGATAGAGGGCGTGTTCGCCACGATAGCTGGCGTCGTCGTAGAAAGTGTCGGTAGAAAGCCAGAAACTGGGCTTCATCACATGGGGTACGTAACGATAAAACGAGAGTATCGTCAGCTTTCGCAGGGCGGCCGGGGCATCTACAACCAGCCGGCCCGTCTCCACGTTATCGGCCCGGCCCGCAAGCTCATTGCCGTCAAAATAGCCGGAATTGCGCTCGGTGTAGACGTAGTTGGTGTAGCCCTGCTGATGCAGCGTTGGCAGGAAGCGGCCCTGTTGGTAGGCGTCGTGGGCAAAGCTCGCCGAGGGCCGCTCAAAGTGGTAATTGGCCCCGGTGAGTATGTTGATGATTGCCGGATAGGTGCGGGAATGTGTGGAGAGGTTATTGGTGTAGCGGGTAAAACCGTCCAGTTGTCCCGCAAAGAAATCCGGCGTCTCTAAGAGCACTTGCTCGATGTAGCGGTCGTCCAGTCGGTCGAGGATGAAGACGATGATGTTGTGCTTTACCGAGACCTCGTAGAGGCCCTTGTCGGAAAGATAAGTCTCCTGCGGCGAAGGAGTGTTCAGGGCACCGCTCGTAGAGAAGCTGGTGAGCAGGGAGACCAGCTGCATGACGATCAGCAGAGCCGGCACAAAAACCATCGCAGCCTGCCAGATGCGTGCGCTGAGGAAGCGCAGTACAAAGGGAATCAGCATGATCAGGACGCAGATGGCAGAATTCAACAGCGCGTAGTTGAGGTACCATTCCCAGGGGATGGCGTTACCGGTCAGCTGACCGAGGTCGATGTTCATCCAGTTGCCCTGAATATAGAGCATCACCAGCAGCCCAAAGAAAAACGAGAGCAGGTAGTCAAAGAACCGGCCGCGGCAGATGACGAGCACCAATGTCAACACGGCAAAGACGATCAGCGATTCAAGGACAACGATGCCCAGGACGTCCGTCAGGTAATAGGGCAGCGTCGAGCGATTGGTGATAAAGAGGTCGCAGATGCCAAAGAAGATGAAAGAAAAGGCGATGGCAGCAGCCAGCAGCGCGGCCATGCCGAGGCGCGTGCGAAAGCGGCGAGTCTCGGCAAAGAGGAACTCCCTTTTGCTGGGCGGCGGCGTGCCTGCCCCTTTGTGCGGCCCGGTATTTGGAGCAGTACGGCCACTTACCTGCCTGGTAACCGGCGACATACCGACTCGCTCCCAGGCCGCCGCGATGGCCCGCTCCCGCGCCGACGTGCCAGGCGTCGCGCCGATCCGCTCCTGCGTCGCCACGCCAGGCGTCGCTGCGGCCCGCTCTCGCGGCGTCGCTGCGGCCGGCCTCCCCTCTTCGCTGCGCCGCGAGCGACGCAGCTGGCGCAGCTGGCGGTGCTTCTTGGAGGTCAGACGTACCCAGAGCGCCGCCAGACGCGCCCTGGAGGTGACCAGAAACATCTGGAGGCGCCGAAAGAACACCCCACAGGCCACCGAGAGCGTGATTATCAGCCCAGAAACAATCTGGATGATGTAGCTGGTGGTGGCCGGGTCGATGTAGGCGTAGGCCGGCTGTAGCGAGCCGCAGAAGGCGACCAGGGCGATCCAACCGGTAAACAGCAGGCGGCGGCGCGTCAGCAACTTCTGCCGCCGGCAACGTAGGTTCGTGCCGTGGCCGCCAAAGGCGCTGCTGCGCGCGCCCGTGCCGCGCGCAGCCACGCTACCCGCTACCACGTCGTCGCGCACGCCTGCGCCACCCGCAACCGCGCTGCTTGTAGCCGCGCTGCTCGTGGCCGCACCGCCCAGCTGTTGCCTGCGCTCGCCGCTACGCATCGCTCAGCCCCGCCAGCTTCTGCTCAAAGGCCGCCTGCTGCCGCTCGCGCAACTGCGCCGCCTGCGCCAAAACCGTGATGACATAGTCGCCCATCGCCTCCTCAGAATGCCCGATGTTAAAGACGGTTTCCTCCAACACCTCGCCGATCCGCTGCCGCCACTGCTCGCGCTCGGCAACCAGCTCGCGGGCGACATCGCCGATCTTCTCCAGATCATCAGTGTCCAAAGCCACGCCGATCCGCCGGCGCAGCGATATCTCCAGCGGCTCCAGCTCAAGCAGCTCCCAGTTGGGATTGATCACCTTCATCGGCGTGTTCACAGAGATTGATGGCTTGCGCGTAGAAAACGAGAATTCCTGGGCGATGGTCGACCAGTCGGTAACCACTACGTCGGCCGTATAGACGGTCAGGTTGGAGGAGAAATCCGTCTCCAGCACCAGATTGCCGTCCTCTATCTGCGCGGCGTAGTTCTCGCGAATCGCATCGAGACGCTCGCCAAAGCGCTTGACGAACTCCGGGTGCGGCCGGACGATGACCTTAAAGCCGGCTTTCAGCAGCGGTTGCAGCGTATCGTCGAGGCACAGCTCCAAAAGATTGTCTTTTTGCCACGAGGGAGCGACGAGGGCAACCGGCGGCTGATTGACGGTCTGCGGCAGCGCGGCAACCTTTTCCAAAAGATAGTCCAGCAGGCCAAAGCCGGTGGGCACGAGGGTCTTCTCCGGCAGATCGTAGAGCTCCTCGGCCCGGCGCAGCTCGGCGATGTGGTTGGGCCCGTAGACGAAGACGGTGTCAAAATGGTCGAGCGCGTGTTCGCGCAGCACCAGATGAAAGCTGCCCATGCCGTGGTCGAGGTAGACGTACTCGATGTCTTTGCGCACCAGCGAGCGCTTGATGTGGAAGGTCTCCAGGTCGGGCATCGTCATGATCACCATGTCGGCGTCGAGCTTCATCATGAAGGAGATCAGCGCCGTTGGCCCAATGTAGTAGACCTGCAGGCGCGACGTGGCCAGTGCAAAGACCTGGTCGTTCGCGTCGGAGGTGACATAGTGGATGGTCAGATCGCTGTGCGCCAGCAGGTAGTCTATCAGCCGCTGATAGTACTTGTAAAAGCCGCTGGCTTCGGAGTAGAAGACCAGCTGCTTGTCAGCGGCCTGGTAAAAACGGCGGGCATCGGCCTTCTCGCGGGCATGCAGGCGCTTCTTTAAAGCGCGCTGGGCAGCCCTCTCGGCCCGCGTCAGCTGCGGCTTTACCGGCAAAGCACTGAAATCGATGTATTTACGCGGGTCGTAAACGAGGTTGCAGAGCGCGAGCACGACAATCGAGAGCAGGTTGCCGGCGATCCAGTAAAGCCCTACTCCACAGGGCAGCACCGCGGCAAAATAGGCTGAGAAGGCCACCAGGAAGATCGCCATCCCCCACTTGCCCCAAAAGCCCTGGTTGACCTGGAGCACGTTGTAGCGATTCTGAAACAGACAGAGCACCAGCGCGCTCAGTGCCGAAAGCAGCGGATAGATCACCGACAGCTCAAACAACCCCGGATTGAGTGCCATGTTGATGCCCAAAAACTGTGTGTCCACCGCCTGGATCTGCACCACCACGTCCGACGCGTTGGGAATCTGGGAGAAGAGTTGCGGTTGCGACTGAACCAACTCCATCACCTTTAACTGGGCGCTAAAGCCCAGCTCGGCGGGTGGAAGCTCGAGGAAGGTGGCGGTCTGCGCAACCATCGCCTCGATAACCTGCGGGCTGATGTGCAAAAGATGCTGCAAGGGGTTGTAGATCACGTTTATCAGCCCAAGGATGATCGGAATCTGTATCAGCAGCGGCAGCATGCCTTTGATCATCGAGTAATGCTCGCGTTTATAGAGCTTGCTCTGCTCCTCCAAAACCAGCGCACTGTTGCCGGCAAAACGCTGCTTGATCTCTTCCAGCGCCGGCTGCATCCGCACCATCGCGATAGAGTTCTTCTGCGAGATGAGCGACAGCGGGAACAGCAACACCTTGGTTACCAGCGTGAACAGGAGTATGGCGATGCCAAAGCTGCCGCTCAGCTGATAACAGAAATAGAGGATGTATCCCAGCGGGATACCGATGATGGTATTCAGGACTTCCAAATTATCTTTGCCTCGTGTCGCGCTTTCCCGACTCAATCAACGGTGACAATCGTGCCGCCGCCAAACACAAAGTCTCCATTATAAAGCACCAGCGCCTGTCCGGGGGTCAGGGCCTTTACCGGCTCCGTGAAAGCCACCGTTAGCTCGTCCGGGCCGCTCTGCTCCACCTCTACCGTCACCTCGGTACAGTGGTAACGGTGCCGGGCGCTGAGCCGGACGCGGCCCTCCAGACGCGCCACGGCGATCAAATTGATGTCGCGCAGGCGCACGCGGCTCTGATAGAGGCCGCTTTGCCGGCTGACGGTGATGCTTGCGGTCGCAGCGTCAATGCGCTTGACGTAGTACGGCTCGCCGCTGGCGATGCCCAGTCGGCGGCGCTGCCCAATAGTGTAGTGGATGATACCGTCGTGGCTGCCCAGCCGCTGGCCGTCCTCGCTTAAGATATCGCCGGGGCGCACCGCGGCTGGTTCGCGCTCGGCGATCCAGGATGCGTAGTCGCCGTCTGCCACGAAGCAGATATCCTGGCTTTCTGGCTTCTCGGCCGTGCGCAGTCCCAGCTCGCGGGCCAGCTCGCGCACCTCTGCCTTGCTCAGATCGCCCAGAGGCAGGCGGGTGCAGGCCAGCTGCTGTTGGGTTAAAGCGTAGAGCACGTAACTCTGGTCCTTGCTGGCGTCCAGTGCCTTTTGCAGCTGCCAGCGCTTTGAGGCGCCGTCGTAGGAGATGCGCGCGTAGTGGCCCGTCGCCAGGCAGTGATGGCCGGTGACGAGGGCGCGGGCGAGCAACCGCTCAAACTTGAGATAGCGGTTGCAGTCGATGCAGGGATTGGGCGTGCGTCCCTGTCGGTAGGCAGCGATGAAGCGCTCGATGACGTCACGGCGAAATTCCGCCGTAAAGTCAAAGACATAGTAGGGGATCTTAAGCAGCGCACAGACCGCCCGGGCATCCTCGCAGTCCTCAAGCGAACAGCAGCTGCTTTGCGCAGGCGATAGGCGAGATGCCAGCGGCGCGTCCTGCTCCACAACTAAAAGCTTCATCGTCGCACCGGTGCAGCGGTAGCCGGCGCGCTGCATTAACACAGCCGCGACGGAGCTGTCCACACCGCCGCTCATGGCTATCAGGGCACGCTTTTGCTGGTCGTGCTGCGCTGGCATTGTAACCTTTCCGACACTGGTAAGTAACCTGCGACTGTATCATAATGGAGGATGCACGAAAAGACCAGCCCTCTACCTGTTGGAGACGCGTATGCACAGCCGCAGCAAAGCCCAGATCCGCATCGCCAAAAGCACGGATTCCCAGGCCATTCTCGATATCTACGCGCCCTATATTGAGCAGACCGCCATCACCTTTACCTCGCGCACACCAACGCTGGGTCAGGTGACCCGCACGATGAGCGACATCAAGCGCCGCTACCCCTACCTGGTCTGCGAGTTTGACGGCGAGGTGGTCGGCTTTGCCTACGCCTACCGCGTGCGCCCGCAGGAGGCCTACCGTTGGAACGCCGAGCTCTCCGTCTACATCAACCCTGACTTTCATGGCCGCGGCATTGCCACCGCGCTTTACACGGCGCTCTTTCAGCTGCTCAAGGCCCAGGGCTATTGCAACCTCTACGCTGTGATCACCCTGCCCAACGAGGCCAGCATTGCCCTGCACAGCCACTTTGGCTTCACCCAGTGCATGGTTCAGCGCGCCTGTGGCTACAAGCTGGGGGAATGGCGCGATGTGCTCTGGATGGAATACCGCGTCCCCGGCGCCGCCGACCCCGGTGAGCACGGTGTGCCTTTGCCGCTTGACGAGCTTAACGCCAACGACGTCGCAACCGTTTTGGCCATGGCCTCAACGCTGCTGAACAACGCGCAGTGAGGTGCCAGACGATGGATATTGACGTCAGCGGCTTCTTAAGCGGCTCGGAGGCACTGCTGCCCGAGGGCTTTTTTGTAGGCAATGCCCAAGACGAGACGGCTCGTACCGGCTGCACGGTGATCCTCTGCCCGGCGGGCGCCGTCGCCGGCGTGGACGTGCGCGGAGCGGCCCCGGCGACCCGCGAGACCGATCTTTTGCGGCCAGAGAACATGGTGCCCGAGATCCACGCCGTACTCTTTTGCGGCGGCAGCGCCTATGGCCTTGACGCCGCCAGCGGTGTGATGCGCTATTTGGAGGAGTGTGGCCACGGACTGCTCTACGCCAACACCGTGGTGCCGATAGTCTGCGCCGCCGCGCTCTTTGACCTGCTCAGCGGCGACGCTGACGTACGCCCCGATGCGGCGATGGGCCTTGCCGCCTGCCAGGCCGCCGCGGCGCAACTGACGGTCGGCCGGGTGGGAGCCGGCTGCGGGGCTACCGTCGGCAAGCTCTTAGGCATGGCCTCAACAATGCCGGGGGGGCTGGGTGCCTGCTCGTTCATTGCCGGCGATCTGCTGGTTACCGCCGTTGTGGTGGTTAATGCTCTGGGCAACATCTACGACGCCTCCAGCGGACGCGCTTTGGCTGGCACGCTGGATCCGCTCGGCGAGAAGCCCCAGATAATCGACCCGCTGCTGGCCTTCTCGCTGTCCGCCGCAGCGACGGAGCCTGGTGGCGCAGGCGGCTGGGGCGGCGGCGACTGGGGCGGCGGCTTCGCTGCGGGCAGTGGCGACTGGGGCGGCGGATCCCCGGGCAGTGGCTTTGCTGCGGGCAGTGGCGGCGCGGGGTCGGCCTGCCCCAACACCACCCTCGGCTGCGTGCTGACCAACGCCAACCTGAGCAAGGCCCAGGCCAACCGCGTTGCGATGATGGCCCATGACGGCTACGCCCGCGCGATACATCCCGTGCACACCTCAAACGACGGTGACGCCATCTTTTGCATGGCTCGCGGTACGGTAGGCGCCCATCCCGATCTGGTGGGCACCCTGGCGGCGTTGGCAATGGAGCACGCCATCCATAATGCGGTGAGCCAGTGAACTAGCCAGGGATCACTATCGCTAAAACACCGGGATGATGACACCGTCATAGACCATCTTGATAAATGCGCGGGTCTCCTCAGACTGCAAAGCTGCCAACAGCGCCTTAACGCCCGCATCGTCCTCGTTGCCCGCCCTGACGACCAGGATGTTAGCGTAGGTCTGTGCAGCCTGGGAAGCTGCGTCCTCGGTGGCCAACACCGCAGCGGGATTGATGCCGGCGCCCAGGGCGTAGTTGCCGTTGATGACACCCAAGTCCACATCAGCGAGCTGTACGGGTACGGCAGCCGCCTCGACCTCGGTAAAGTTGAGGTTCTTGGGGTTGCCCACGATGTCTTTGGGGGTGACGTTCAGACCGGCGTTTGCCGGCAGGGTGATCAGACCCTGGGCGGCGAGCAGTTGCAGGGCGCGAGCTTCGTTGGTGGTGTCGTTGGGAACAGCTATGGTGGCGCCATCCGGCAGGTTGGCCAGCGTGGTGGTCTTGCCGGGATAGATGCCCAGCGGTTCAAAGTGGATGCTGCCCACGGAGACAAGATCGGTGCCATTCTCCGCATTGAAATCTGTGAGATAGGGCTGATGCTGAAAGTAGTTTGCCACAACTTCGCCGTCTTGAGTGGCCGTGTTGGGAATGACATAATCGGTGTACTCGACGACCTGCAGGTCATAGCCCTGGATTGCGAGATTCTCTTTGATGTTGTTAAGTATCTCGGCGTGCGGGGTGGGTGAGGCGGCCACCTTGATAACGGCTAGCTCCGCAAGTGCACCATTTCCCCCGCCCGTACCGGACTCTGTGGCCGAGCTGCCACAGGCGACCAGCAAAAACGCGAGCATGAAGGTGAGTAGAGCGCCAAAGGTGAGGCTGAACGTCTTCTTAACGGTTATCTTCATAATACTTCCTCCAAAATGTAAGTCTTGCCCGCACAGCTTTTACTCGTCACCTCTTATCTATCCTGCGTGCCACCAGGTCAAAGAGGCTCTGTATCAGTTGTACCACGATGATCAAAACGACGATGCTGGCAAACATCACCCCGCCTTGATAACGGTAGTAGCCATAGCGGATGGCGACGTCGCCCAGCCCACCGGCGCCTACCGCGCCGGCCATGGCGGCATAGCCGACCAGCGTGATGCAGGTGATAGCCGCACCCCTGATGAGCGAGGGCAGGCTCTCGGGGAGAAAGACCCGAAAGACGATCTGCATGGTGCTGGCGCCAAAGGCCTGTGCTGCCTCGATACAACCGGGGCGCACCTCAGAAAACGAGCTCTCCACCATACGGGCGACAAAAGGTATCGCGCAAACAGCGAGGGGCACGATTGCGCCGCGAATGCCAACGATGGTACCGGCGATCATCCGGGTGAAGGGGATCAGGATGATCAGCAAAATGATGAAAGGCAACGAACGCCCCATGTTTACGACCCAGCCCAGCACCGCGTTAAGGACAGGTTGAGGCTTCAGGCCGCCGGACTCGGTGAGTTTGAGAACCACCGCCAACAGGATGCCCACGGCATAGGCGATCACCGTGGAACTTGCGACCATCACCAGCGTTTCGATGGTCGCCTGACCGAGCAGTGTGCCGTATTCCTGCCAGAATTCTGCGGTGAGAAAATCAGGCATCCGAAGCAACCTCCCTCTTCGTGTCTGATGGGTCGTGTGCGTTGATGGTACCAGTCGCGCCAGCCGCGGCGGGGGCGGCGGCAGTAACTGGTTCAAGCCCCAATAACTGGAGGGTGATGCGAGCCTGTGGAGAAGAAAAGACCTCGGTGACCCTGCCTGCCTCCACAATCCGTGAGCCGTCGATGACAGCCACTTTGTTGCAGACCGCCTGAACGACGCTCATGGCGTGGGTGATAATGACAATGGTCACGCCGAGCGTGCGGTTGATCTCGGCCAGCAGCGCCAGGATGGAGGCTGTTGTCAGCGAATCGAGCGCACTCGTGAGCTCGTCGCAGAGCAGGTAGGAGGGGCGGTTGGCGAGAGCGCGGGCGATGGAGACGCGCTGCTGCTGGCCGCCGGAAAGCTGCGATGGATAGCGATCCTCCATATCGGAAAGGCCAACGAGTTCAAGCAGTTCGCGAGCCCGGCTGAGCGCGGAGCTGTGCCCGTCGTGACGGATCTCCAGCGGAAAGAGCACGTTTTTCAGTACGGTGCGCTGCGTAAAAAGGTTGAAGTCCTGAAAGATCATCCCAATACGGCTGCGCAGCTCGAACAGGTGGCGTCCCTGATAATGGGTGATATCCTCACCGTCTATCAGTACCTGCCCGGCAGTGGGGCGCTCCAGAAGGTTCATGCAGCGCACGAGCGTGGATTTGCCCGCGCCTGAGACGCCGATGATGCCATAGATGTCGCCGTCGTCGACCCGGAGGTCTATGTCTTTGAGCGCCTCGTAAGAAGATCCATTCTTTGAAGAGTAGGTCTTTGAGAGGCTCTTAAGCTCTATCACGGGGAGCCTTCCTGCATTCCTTGGTTGTTGTAGACAGCTGTGTAACTGGCGAACCGGCTGAACGCGACCGGCGATCTGCCGTATGTGGCTGGCGGAAGAGTACCTGCAGACACCGTTTAACGCCCGAGTCTCAAGAACGGCTCTTAAAGGAGCAACTCCTGAACCCAGTCTCGAGCATCATCATGGTGGTATGCAGGGCATGAACACTCATAGCGGATAATGTTAGCGGACAAATCGCGCTTGGTCAAGCGTAGCTGCCGACCGATTCAACCCCGACGCACCGCCACTGAAGCGAAGACTTGCCAGATGGTTGGTTGTTGAAGTAAAATTGGAGGAAAATCAGAGAAGCATAGGAGGAAATAATTGTGAATACCTACACCATAGGGGACTTGAGCAAAAACCCCAGGCGAGTCTGCTCAAACAGCACTCCCGTACTGGTGACCAATAATGGCCGCCCGCAAAGTATCGTGCTGAATATTGAGGATCTGCCCATCGACCAATCCATACAAATGGCGCAGGATCTCTATGGGCGCTATTGTTACGAGCAAATACAGCGGATGGCCGAAGAAAACGGGTTGGACAAGATTACGGACGCCGAGATCGAAAGCGAGATTGCCGCTGTGCGAAAGAGCCGTAAATGAGAAAGCTCGTGTTGGACACCAATGTAGTAGTCTCCGCTCTTTTGAAGCCCGGTTCAAATTGTGATCTGATCTTCCAGCTTATCTTTAATAGCGAATACGAACTTGTCATCTGCCCAGAAATAGCCAAGGAGTACGAAGAGGTTTTATCGCGGCCAAAATTTGACGCAATAGCGAACAGAACAAAAGCAGCATTCCTTGAATATCTGAGATTTAGCAAGACAAGGAGTGTTGCGCCCCTGCCCACAGCGGAGACTTTTAACAGGGATCAGAGCGACAAGGTATTTTACGATCTCGCGGTTGCTGCAGGCGCGATTCTGATAACCGGAAACAGCAGGCACTTCCCAAAAAGTGAAATAGTGCTGACACCAACTCAATTTTTAGAGAGGCACACAAAGCCGCAATAACCTCAGTTGAACTTGAATATCCTGCGCGCCATCCGGGACGGTTCATCCGTCCTGGGGACACAAAGGGGAGGGACACAAAGGGGACGTACTCTTTTGTGTTCTGCCACAGCGTCGCCAACGGCAACAACACCAGCAAGAACACAAAAGAGTACGTCCCCTTTGTGTCCCTCCCCTTTGTGTCCCCAGGACGGATGAACCGTCCCTGTGTCCGCTTACCTGTCTACTTGCAATCGTAATACACCCTGTAAGCAGCAGATAAATCTATTGGATCTGTAAGCGCCCGCAAAGCATTAGCTATCTGAGTCCATGTCTTGCCCGAAGCGTCAAGATCGGCAACTCCATAGGTAACCATCGTAAATGTCTTTCCTGAGGTTTGCCCATCAGGGTAGTACCGGTATATGAACGCCGGAGCGTCAAACGCTGTGTAATCGGATGTCTTGGGGGCAAGGTATACCACATCCCAAGAACCTGGGCCACCATACGAAGTATTGCCAGATTGCACGGGATCAGGATATGTCTCGCCCATCAATGCGGCAGCTTCTTTGTTAACGCTACCCTGACTGGACGCAAAGCTGCCTAGATAAAACAGTTTCACGTTACTGCCTGCCGCATTATACCAACCGTCCTGTCCGTTGTTGATATAAGCTGCGTCGGCAGCGCTTACCCCACTTGCGTATGCCTCGCTGACTACAGTCCGCACAGCCATCGCCGCATTGCGCGCCTTAGATATCCACTCACTGTTCTGCGCCTTGTCGATATAGCCCGTCAGCGCCGGTATCGCTATGGCGGCCAGTATCGCCAAGATGACGAGGACGACGATCACCTCTACGAGCGTAAAGCCTGCTTGCTTCTCACGACGATAAAGCCTGTTCTTTGGAATGGTCGGTGAGGCTCCTGTGACGCCCCCCCCCCCCGCTGCAATTTTGGACACTTCGCTCCCCTTCCACTGGACTTAAAGCCTGCTGCTTGCAGGTGCTATTCTAGCATACTGGCTGCGGGCACGTGGCTAGCAATTTGAATCCCTGGCGCATTAACCTCAGTTGAACTTGAATATCCTGCGCGCCATCCGGTAGCCGCCGATGACCACGGCGCGACCGGCGCGGCCTTTGAGGTTGACTGCATGCCCCAGGGCGGAGTGGCGGATGCGTCGCGCGGAGGCAGGGTTGTGCTCCTGGAGGTAGTCCCAGATGCCCTGGTGCAGCTGTGCGGCGTCGGCGCGGCCGGATATCTTCAAGAAGACCGTGCAGATCACCATCATCATCGCCAGGTAGTTCTCCATATAGCGGCGCAGACGCTCGCAGGCCACCTCGCGGTCGAGGTCGTAGGCGTCAATCATCACGCGGGTGATGCGCAGCTGCTGCTCGATGCGCGAGGCCATCACCCGCTCGTTGACCGACTGCCCCTCACGGCCGATGAAGTAGCGGTACATATCCACGTCGCAGTAATAGATGCTTTCCACCAGCGGCAGGGGCACGTAGACAAAGATATTATCGACATAAAAAGTATGCGACGGCAGCTTGAAGCCCATCGAGCGCAAAAGCTCGGTGCGATAGATCACCGAATGCATCAAGATGTTCTGGTACGGCTTAACACGACCCAGCTCCGCCCAGCCAAAGACCCGTCCTGCCGGCATCACCGAGCGGTAGCGGATGGCTGTGCGTTTGTTCTCGTAGACCTTCTCGTAAACGTAATTGGTTATCAGCAGATCGAGCGGGCGGGTGCGGGAGGCAAAGTCGGCCAGCAAGGCCATCACCTCGCGCGCCGCGTCACCGTCCAGCCAGTCATCGGCGTCCACAACCTTAAAGTAGACGCCCCGGGCCTGCTCAAGCCCCGTGTTCACCGCCATGCCGTGGCCGCCGTTTTTCTGATGGATGGCCCGCACGACATCCGGGCGACGACGCTGCCAGGCGTCCACCAGCGCCGGCGTCTCGTCTTTGGTAGAGCCATCGTCAACGAGGATGATCTCAAAGCGCCCCTCGAGGCCATCGCAGCCATCAAGGATGCTCTGCACGCAGTTATCGAGGTAGTCGGCAACGTTATAGCAGGGCACAGCGAAGCTTATCACCGGTAGCACTAAGGGCCGGTCTACCGCTGAGGGCGGACACGGGGACGACACAGAGGGACGGTTCTTTTGTGTTCCTGGTGAT
>JAISMZ010000274.1 GCA_031276475.1 Coriobacteriales bacterium | reverse complement strand
ATAGCGCCCCGGATGACCCCCTCGTCTACCCCCGCCGCGCGCAGCAGTTCCTCACCCTTGATACAATGTTCGTCAGGGTAACGTTCAAAATCTATATCGTGGAGAAGACCGACGACCGCCCAGAACTCGGTATTCTCCGCATCATAAAGGGCGGCAAAGTAGCGCATCACGCCCGACACGATACGAGCATGACGAAGATGAAAATCTTCCTGGTTGTAACGCCTGAGCAGCTCCCAGGCCTCGTCAAATGTTGGTACCTGCGCCATTCGTTCTCCTTTTCTCAGACTGTCCGCAGCACCGGTCGGTGCAGTTAATTTTCCCGTGGGTGCCGATCAATCAGCGCCTCCCTGACATTTGTTACATTATATGATGAAATGAGAAAAAATGCGCTCGAAAGTGGCGCCGAGTGATGCCTGTTTGTTAACTGAAAGAGGATCTGACGGTTTTGGGCACCTGAGGAAAGCTACCAAGAGAGGGCAACTGAAAGGGGGCTGTCGCATGCGGACAGCCCCCTTTGCCTTACGAGCAAAAGCGCGTATGACCCCGCGCCGCCTCATTCGATGTCAATCTTGCGCGGACTGGCCGCCTTCTCCTCCTTCGGAATCGTGACGATTAAGACCCCTTCCTCGAGCTTGGCCCTGATCTCACCCAGGCGTGCGTTGGCCAGGCGGATCCTGCGGCCCATGGAACTGGAGCGGCGCTCCCTGTGGATGTAGTTCTTTCCTTCATTATCGGTTTCCTCCGTGCGATTGATCGCAATAGAGAGGGCGTCGTCCTCGATGTTCAGATCGATCTCTTCTTTTTTTACACCGGGCAGCTCCGCCTCAACAAGGTATTCGCTGTCGGTCTCCTTGATGTCGATCTTAAAGGTATCCCTCAACAAGTTGCGGTTTGACAACAGATTGTCGCCGAAAAAGTCGTCAAGCATGTTGTAGAAATCCTCAAAACCTGGTCCTGCACCTGCGCGTGTGAGATTGCTGCTTCGACTATTGAACGGGACTAGTCCTGCCATGGTTAACAACTCCTTTCCTCAACGGTCGGTTGCTTTTGGCACTCTAACGTGGGGAGTGCCAATCGTTACAGGGCATTATTTACCACAGGAATCCCGAGCCTGTCAACAGATTTTACGCTTCTGTTAAATTTCGTTACTGCTCTTTGATGGAGGTCGCCCAGACGCAACCAGCGAGCCGCGATGACGGCACCGTGCCGGCCTGCTCCGTCCTTCTCCACAGAGTATGTGCTACTATTACCGGGTAGAAAGGGGTTAACACAATCATGTTCGGCTTGGGCAGCTCCGACCCATACGTGGTGATAAATGCGGTTTTCACGCTGCTGTTTGCGGCCTGCTTTGGCTATCAGTTGGTTTATATCCTGATCTCGGCATTCAGGCGTGCGCCAGGGTTTGCGCCTGCCGAGCCGGGGCGTTATGCGGTCTTGGTCTGTGCGCGCAATGAGGAGGTGGTCATCGCCCGACTGGTTGGATCGGTGCGCGAGCAAAACTATCCTGTGGAGCTGGTTGACCTCTACGTCTTGGCCGACAACTGCACGGATGATACCGCAAAAGTGGCGCGGGCGGCCGGTGCGCAGGTCTTTGAGCGCCACAACAGCAGTCATGTTGGCAAGGGCTATGCGCTCGATTACCTGATTGGCCAGATCAGCAACGGCGGGCAGAGCTGGGCCTATGACGGCTATATTATCCTCGATGCAGATAATATACTGGATCAGAATTTTATTTCAGAAATGAATAATGCACTGCAATCCGGCCAGAGCATCGTCACCTCGTATCGCGACTCCAAGAATTTTGCCGACAACTGGTTGTCCGCCGGTTACAGCCTGTGGTGGCTCAGGGAGTCGCGCTACTTTAACGGTGCCCGCAGCCGGCTGGGGCTTTCGGCGCAGGTCTGGGGAACCGGCTTTGCCATTCGCGGCGATCTGCTTGAGGAGCTGGGCGGCTGGCATTTTTACACCCTGGCCGAGGACGTGGAGTTCAGTTTTGCGATGATCGTCAGCGGCCGGCGCATCGGTTACAACCCCAACGCCATCATCTACGACGAGCAGCCCACCAGGCTCAAACAGGCCTGGGACCAGCGCGTGCGTTGGA
The DNA here is from genome assembly GCA_031276475.1 of Coriobacteriales bacterium. GTDB lineage: Bacteria > Actinomycetota > Coriobacteriia > Coriobacteriales > UBA8131 > JAISMZ01. The sequence continues at coordinate 1,100 of JAISMZ010000274.1, read as the reverse complement.
TTAAAGGCTACTTTCAGGCCTACCGCCTCTACGACCTTAAGATGCTGCGCTGCCTGCTCAAGACCGGCAATTTTGCCTGCTACGATCTGCTGCTCAACACGCTCATCGGCCCGCTCGTCACGCTGGCGGCCTTTATCAGCTTTGCCGCCTCCGCCATCACCCAGGCGCTTTTGGGCCTGCCGGCGTGGGAGCCGCTGTTCTACTTCTGCCAATACGTTGTCGGCTGCTACCTGATGTTTTTCATCGTTGGCTGCATAACCGCCTTTAGCGAGCATGGCCGCATCTATGCATCTCGATCAAAGATAATCTGCTACGCCTTCAGCTTCCCGCTGTTCTTCTTCATCATGATGCCGATGATCCTCTACATCCCCTTTGACAAGCGAGGCTGGCCGCATATCGAGCACACCCACGCCATCGGGGTGGACGACGTCAAGGAGGCGGTTCGGTCAGGCCGCCCGCCGGGTACGGACGCGACCCCAGACGATAAGCGCAGCGACTGACGCATTGCGCGACCGGGCTACAACGGTATCAGCAACAACAAGCCGTAGACCCCCACGCCAACAACGATGCACCAGGTTAAAGACTTCGTGCGCACGGCGACGAGCACCACCACAGCGGCGGCTATCCAGGCAAAGGCGACCTGCCCGAGCGCGTTCAGGTCGGGGCCGGCGCCACTGGCAAGGGCAGCGGCGCCCGCATACAATGTTGAGGCGGACGCCACGCTAAAGAGGTCGTTGGTCACCAGCGCGGCAAAAGCCGCGGGCGGGATGTAGCCTAAGGCCCGGCTCAGGCGCGGGGGCAGCTCGCGACCTTTGAGCAGGAAGGCCGGTGCCACGCGACAAAGGGCGATGCTCGCGGTGCAGAGCACGAGGATCACCAGGTAGCTGCTCCAGGGCATTAGCGGCTCCCCTCTACCAGCACGGCCACAGCGATTCCCAGCAGCGCCCCAACAAGGATCGCCGGGCCGCTAAAGCCGGTCGCGTTGCAGAGCACGACGCCGGCCGCCGCCGCCAGCGCTGCCGCCACGTTACCGCGGCTGCGCTTCTGGATGAACAGCAGGCAGATGAAGATGCTGGTCATCGCAAAGGCGGCCAGCGCCG
>JAISMZ010000051.1 GCA_031276475.1 Coriobacteriales bacterium | reverse complement strand
TTTAAAGTTAGAGTTAATTAATCCCTGCCTCCGCCTCAGCCGTCCCCCGCGCGCCCCTACTCTAGAACTCCGGCTTGGCGGGGCGTTCGAGCAGGCTGGCGACTTTCTCGGCGAGCGGCTGGCCATCCCAGACAACGCTGCGGACGTGTTCGCAGACAGGCATCTCCACGGCTTTGGTCGCGGCCAGGGCGGGCAGAGCGCGACAGGCCAGGGCGCCTTCTACCACCATATGGGTGCGGACCTGATAATCCTCCAGGCTAACGCCCGCGGCCAGGGCTTCGCCAAAGGCGCGGTTGCGAGAGTGGCGTGAGGCGCAGGTGACTATCAGGTCGCCCATGCCGGCCAGGCCCATACAGGTCTGAGACTGGCCGCCGCAGGCTGTTACCAGCCGCGATATCTCGGCCAGGCCGCGGGTCATCAGCAGCGCGGCGAGGTTGTCGCCAAGGTTTAACCCTGCGGCCACACCGGCGGCGATGGCGATGACGTTTTTTGCCGCACCGCAAAGCTGTACTCCCACGCAGTCGTCGGAACTGTAGACGCGAAACTCCGGTGTTGCCAGCGCCTGTTGAAAGAGCCTGGCAACATCGGGGCTTTGCGCGGCCACCACGGTACCGGCCAGCATCCGCTGCGCCACCTCCTCGGCGTGGTTGGGGCCGCTGAGCACCGCCAAGCGCTGCGGTGCGCCTAACACCTCGGCGAGAACGTCCAGCAGCAGCTTGGGAGGTGCTTGCGCCGCCGAGGCGGTAGCGGCAGCACAATGGGGACGAGGAGCACAAAGGGGACGTACCCTGTTGTGTTCTGCTGCAACATCGCCGACTGCAGGGGCAACGACATTGGTGGCAGCATTGGCAGCGCGCTCAACAGGAACACAAAAGGGTACGTCCCCTTTGTGCTCCTCGGGGGCGGGTGGCGGCGCGATCTCCAAGCCCTTGGCGAGCAGCAACAGCGGCGTGGCGCTGCCAGTGCCGTCCTCGCCAAGCACAGCGGCCATCGCCTCGGCCACCGTGCGCACAGCCGAGGAGGGAGTGGCCAAGACGACGGCATCGGCGCCGGAGAGTGCCTCGGCAAGCGATGCGGTTGCTACCAGCGAGGCGGGCAGCAGCACTGTGGGGATGTAGCGCGGATTGCGGTGCTCGCGGTTGATCGCCTCGGCAACCTCGGGGCTGCGGGCCCAAAGACGCACCCGGTGTTCGCCTTCGCCCAAAAGCCAGGCGATGGCGCTGCCCCAGGAACCGGCACCGATAACGCTGATGTTCATTTTTGCGCTCCGTCCTCGGGAGTTTTTGCAGCGGCCGGGGCGGGGGTGGGGGCTCCAGCGCCAGTGGCAGCAGCGGCGGGGGCGGCGGCTCCAGCGCCATCGGCCGGGGTGGCGGCCCCAACGTCAGCAACGGGGGCGTCCGAAGTCAGGGCGGAGGCGGCCTCAGCCTGCGATGCCCCGTCCTCCTCCACAGCTTTGCTTCCCAGCCGGTTCTCGCTGTGCGTCAGTAGACGCCTGATGTTTGCGCGATGCGCCCAGAACACCACGGCGGCAACGAGGACGCAAAGCACGATTGCCAGCCAGGAGCCGCCGAGCAACCAGAGGGCCAGAAGCGGACAGGCAACGGCCGATGCCAGCGAGCCGACAGAGACATAGCGGGTCAGCGCCACGAACAGGACAAAGACGGCCAGCTCGACGAGCGTGCCCACGGGGCCGATGGCGAAGAACATGCAGCCCACGCCCACGGCGATCCCCTTGCCGCCGCGAAAGCCCAGCCAGGGCGAGAAAATGTGGCCGAGCACCGCCCCCACACAGGCCACGATGCGCAGGGCGTTGGCGTCGATGAAGGCCGGAGCACCGGTGCTCACGGGGCCTAACAACGGCACCAGGGGCTGACCCGGCCAAAAGAACGAACAGGCCGACAGACTGATCAGGCCGGCGGCGAGCCCTTTGCAGAAGTCGAGGACGAAGACCGCCGCGCCGCCTTTTTTGCCAAGGATGCGCAGCGCGTTGGTCGTGCCGATGTTTCCGGAGCCGTGCTCGCGGATGTCGGTCTTGTAGACGACCCGCGAGATGATCAGCCCCCAGGGGATGGAGCCGATCAGGCAACTTGCTAATAAAACAAGCAAATATGCAAACGAGAGGCTGTTCATCTCAGTCCTTCTTCTTAAACTTCAGGCGGATCGGCGTGCCTTCCAGCGGGAATGCCTCGCGCATCCGGTTTTCCAGATAGCGGCGATAGCCGTCGTCGATGATCTGGGGGTGGTTGGCGAACAGCGTGAAGTACGGCGGCCGCGTGCCGGTCTGGGTGATGTAGTTCACGCGCAGCCGCATCTTGCCACGCGAGACCGTGTGGCCAAAATCGCGCAGCTCGCTGAGCAGGCTGTTCAGCGAACTGGTGGAGATGCTGGCCGAGAAGTTAGCGTAGACTTTGTCAATCGCGTCCCAGATGCGTTGCACGCCGCGGCCGCTTTTGGCCGAGATCGCCAGCACCGGCGCGTAGGAGACAAAGATCATCCGGTCGGCCACCTGCTCGCGCAGCTGCTCGCGCTGCTCGGCGTCCTGGAGCAGATCCCATTTGTTCAGCAGGATGATCAGTGCACAGCCGCGATCGTGGGCAAAGGTGGCCACACGCTGGTCGGCGTCGGTCAGACCAAGCTCGGCGTCAACCACCAGCAAGGCGACATCGGCCCGGTCAATCGCGCGCATCGCCCGCACAAAGCCGTAATACTCCACATCCTCGCTGATCTGGGATTTGCGGCGCAGGCCGGCCGTGTCGATGATCCGGTAGGCCTGGGTTAGGGGCTCAGTTGTGGAGGAGGACGGGGCGTCTGTGCTCGCGACCGGCGCGCTCACTGCGGGAGCGGACGTGCTCGCGGCCGGGGCCGGCGTGCTCGCGGCCGGTACGGCGCTGCGGTAGACCAGCGCGTCTATCGAGTCGCGGGTGGTGCCGGCAACGTCGCTGACGATGGAGCGCTCGCTGCCGGTCAGGCGGTTGGTCAGCGAGGACTTGCCGGCGTTGGGGCGTCCGATGATCGCGACGTTTATCGCCTCCACCTCGTCGTCCTCGCCGTCGCCGACCCTGGGCAGCAACGCCACCAACTCATCCAACAGATCCCCCGTGCCGTGGCCATGAACGCTGGAAACCGGCCAGGGATCGCCCAGCCCCAGCCCGTAGAAGTCCCAGATCGCCTGTTCACGCGTTGGGTCGTCGAGCTTGTTGACCACCAGCAAAACCGGTCGCGCCGAGCGCTTTAAGAGCTTGGCCACCGCTTCATCGTCGGCGGTCGTCCCGGTTGTGCCGTCCACCAGAAGGATTATCGCGTCAGCCTCCTCGGTGGCCAGCAGCGCCTGGTTGCGGATCGGCACCTGAAAGACGTCGGGATCGGCAATCGCAATGCCGCCGGTGTCTATCAGTGTGAACTCCACGCCGTTCCACTCGGCACGATGATAGGAGCGGTCGCGCGTCACCCCACGCTGTTCGTGAACGATAGCCTCGTGGGTCTGGGCGATGCGGTTGACAAAAGTGGACTTGCCGACATTCGGTCGGCCGACCACCGCGACGATAGGAAGGCTCATGAAGGCTCACTTTGCTGGCAGGCGGTTACCGGGCAGCCTGATTTTACCATGACGGCGAGCTCAGGGACGGTCGCGCCCGCCGCTGGACGGAACCATAGCGAAGCCATGGGGAAAAGGGCCATGGAGACAGGCCCTTTTCAGCGGCGGGGTCGGTTATAGCTGTGGAGAAGCCACAGACCGCGCAAGGTCAATGTCTCATCCACAAGCGCATCGTGCGAGCTGAGCCGGACCAGCGCCTCGGCATCGGAACCGGTCATCACGACGGGCGTCCGATAACCCAACTCCTCCCAGATCATCTCAATCAGGCCGTCGATGCGAGCAGCCTCGCCAAGCACGAAGCCGGCCTGCATGGCGTCGCGGGTACTCTTGCCGATGACGCTGCGCGGCCGGACGATCTCTATCGTTGGCAGGCGGGCAGCCGCGCGCGAGAGCGCCTGAGCCGAAAGCGCCAGGCCAGGAGCGATCAAGCCGCCGGCAAAGGCACCGTCTTCGTCGATCACGGCGATGTTCGTGGAGGTTCCCAGATCGACCACCAGCAGCGGAAAGCCGTAGGCATCGCGGGCGGCGACCACGTCGGCGATGCGGTCGGGGCCGATCTCTGCCGGGTCGTTATAGCGCAGCTCCAGGCCAGTCTTCAGGCCCGGGCCAACCACCAGGGGCCGGCGCCCAAGCTCGACCTGAAGCGCCTGTGCCCAGACATTGGTCAGGCTGGGAACAACGCAGGAGATGATACCGTCGTCGGGGCTGAAGGAGGCACTGATTAAATTCTGATTGCGGAGGAATCCCGCGAGCAGAAGCCGTGCCTCATCGGAGGTCAGGCTGTCGCGGGTCGCGCATTCCCAGACGGCTTGCAGCTCGGCGGCGGCGTAAAGTCCCAGGCGGGTAGTGGTATTGCCAACGTCCACGGTCAGCAGAATTATGCTGTCCTCAATATAAGTATTTGCAAGAGCCATCTTTTTCCACCAGATCCATCAGTGCCCGGCTGCCGTTTGCCTGCGAACACCCAGCGCACCTGGCTGCTGCCGGCAAAGGCGCGAGCCGTCAATCGCCCGCGCTTCTCGGGTCGCAATCGATTATACTGTATGCGCCTCCCCAGGGAGACGCCGATTGATCATTGTACGCCAGCCTCCGGCCAGGTAACACTAAACCGAGGGCAAATGAAAGCACTGCGCAGCAAACCGATACACGCCCACGATTTAGTGCTACCTGCCTCAGAATCTGACGTACAAGCTTTAATCAGCATCTCCCAGGTAACCCGACTCCCCGCTGAGGGGGAGCGGATATACGTGAAGGGAAACAGAATGAGTCAACCAAAAGGCCACTTTGGTGGCCAACTCACGGTGCGCGGCGTCATTTTGGGCTGCGCAGGCTGCGTGGTGATCACCGCGGCCTCAGTCTACACGGCACTGAAGATGGGGGCGCTACCCTGGCCGATCGTCTTTGCGGCGATCATCTCGCTGGTCTTTCTGCGCACGCTGGAGCGGTGGCGACGCGGGCGGCGCAGCGCGAATAACGCCACAGCCACGAGCGCGGCAATCGACAGCGCGACGCGGGCGGAGGCGGCAGCGGACGGAGGCGGTAGCGCAGGCACGGGCGCGGCAACGAACGTGGATGCAGGCGCGGGCACGGGCGGCAGCGTGGGCACAGACGGCGGCGTGAGTGCGGGCGGCGGCGCGACCACCCCCGCTGCCACCCTGCTCAACGAAGCCAACGTCACCCACACGATCATGTCCGCCGGGGCGATGGTCGCCGGCGGTCTGGCTTTCACCATCCCCGGCATTTGGATGCTTGGCCATGCCAACGCGGTCTCCTGGTGGCAGATGCTCGTGGTGGCCCTGGCCGGTGTGGCGCTGGGCACGACCTGCTGCGTTTTGATGCGTCGTCATTTTATGGAGAAGGCACAGCTGGAGTTTCCCATCGGCCAGGCCGCCGCGCAGACGCTGATCGCCGGCAACGGTGACATGGCAGAAGGCAGCGGGGGGGCGCAGACGTCTACACCTGCGCCACCGCCGCACCGCAAGACGGGCTTTAAGCTCTTTACCGCCATGGGCCTGGCGGGCGTCTACAGCTTTTTGCGTGACGGGCTGGGCGTACTGCCCGCGATGCTGGGTAGCGGCCTTAGCATTCCCGGGGTCGCCTTTGGTATCTATAACTCGCCGATGCTTTTGGCCGTGGGCTTTCTCGTGGGCACCGGCGCGGTAACGGTCTGGTTTGCCGGTGCGCTGCTGGGCAACTTTGGCATCATCAGCGCGGGCTCGGCTGCGGGGCTCTGGGACGTCGCCGGCGGCCAGGCGATCAGCTCCAGCCTGGGGATGGGCGTGATGATCGGTTCTGGAGCGGGTGTGATAGCCAAAATACTCATCGGCGGCGCTCGGCGGCGGGCGCAGCGGACGCAACAGACAACGAAGACCGCAACGGCAGCGGCCACCAGCCGCCGCGGCACCGCCGCCGTCGTGGGACTGGTGATGGCTGCCGTGGCCTGCCTGCTGAGGCTGACGC
>JAISMZ010000269.1 GCA_031276475.1 Coriobacteriales bacterium | reverse complement strand
CAGCCGCCACCGCCCCGTCATCCCCTCGCCTCAGCAGCCGCCACCGCCCCGTCATCCCCTCGCCTCAGCAACCGCCCCCGCGTCCCTTTTCTGCCTCCGGCCAAAGCCGTACCCGCGTCTATATGAAAAAGTGTTGGAGAAGCGCGGCTTGGAGGGCGCCTTAAGGAGCGCACCTCTAATCCGGTGTGTCAGCAAACAGCCAATAGTATTTGAATAAGACCCGCAGGCAGTCGTCGCCGTAGCGGCTCGTTCACGCTGTCCTGGACGCTTTGGAGTTGACTGCCTTTTGCCGCAACTGTCGGCGCCTGTAAAAAATGAGTCCTGCGCCGGAGGCGGCAAACAGCATGGCCAGGGAGGCAAGTGCCGGGATGGCGCTGTCACCGGTCTGAGGTATGTCGCTGGCGTTGTTTGTGGCGCTGTCACCGGTCTGAGGTATGTCGCTGGCGTCGTTTGTGGAGCTGCTGCTGGAGCTGCCTGCGTCAATCTGTAAGAGCATGTCGGCCTGCCCGTTGGTAAAGACGGCGGTTAGGGTGTGTTTGCCGCTGTTGAGGGTCTTTAAGAAGTCTGGATGCAAGGTGATGATGGTGCTGCCCTCGCTGGCTGTGTAGTTGGAGGGATCTACAAGTTTGCCGTCAAGCAGCAGCTGCACGAAGGTATCAAGCGGTGCGTCTATGCGGGCTGTGGCAGGGCCGCTACCCGTCCAAGTAGCGGGGGCGGAAAGCACCGGCAGAGAAACGCCGTCCTTAAACACACCGCCGTGCTCTGCATCCCTTACCAAAATCTTGCCAGATGGCACATAGATGTCGACGTTGTAGGTAAAAACGACGCTGCCGGTAACCGAGGTGCCAAAGCCCGGAAAGCTGTTGTACTGGTGGAACCAGGATAGTTGCTCGCCATCGCCAAGCGGCAGAGCCTGAACGTGCGCGCTGGGCTCGGTGTCGTTTATCGTGTCCAAAGCCTCGCCGCCCCAGCTGGTTGCCACCGTGTAGTTGGAGAAATGCCCCTGGTAAGGCGCCACCAGTGCAAGCTCCACCTCGGCCCACCACCAGGCGTAAGCATCGTAGCTGGTATCATTAACTTCATTGGTGGAGGTGAAGCTGAAGTGCCAGACGTCCCAGGTGGTGTTGCTGTCACCGATAAATGCCTGCGTTACACCTTGCGCAGTGCGCGCGAGTGCCGCATCTTCATACCAGTCGTCAAAGTCATCGTTTGTTCCCTCTTGGCGGTACGGAGTTACGGTAATATCGCGCGACGCGAATGTTGTGTTATTGACGTAAAGATAATAGGTCGCGCCTGGGTAGGTAGCGTAGAATGTGCCTGCGGGCCCGGCGCCGTAGGGATTAATCCTATAACCCTGAGCATCATAAATGGTGCCGCTGCCGACGACGCTGGTATTGCCGTTTGCAGCCCTGAATTTATACCAGGCATTGCTGTTTGCGGCTACTGTTGTCGCGGTTCTGAAGGGGATAGTCTGTGCCGTTGCCTTAGCCGCAGTGAAGCTCGCGTCGCCCAGCAAGTTCGCATAAAGGCCAAAAGTGAGATAATCACTCGTAGCTTCCGGATATACGGCAACGGCAATGCAGTACTTTGTTCCCGTAGCCACAGAATAGCGATACTCCGTTCTTGAGAGAGGCGCATTGGGAGGTTGAGGCAAAACCTCACTCACGGCAACTGCGGTACCACCCTCAGTGTAGATAGCGAACAGCTCACCTGGCTCATTTGTCCACAATGTAACACTCGCCGTGGGCGCCGTAAAGCTGTACCAGTTCGCGCTCGTCTTGTTTATATGTCCAGTAGCAGATGTGTCCGCAGTAAGCTGCAGGCTTGTAGCACTCGCAGCAGCTTCGGCGTCAAAAGCCGGCGCCGCGAGCGGCGCGAGACTTTCTGCACTCTGCGGCACGACCCCTGCCGCGCCCTCCACACCATCATCTGCAAACGCCATCACCGGCAGCATAGTAAGCATTAAAGCCGCAGCCAGCACGGCTGCCCATACCCTGTTGTGCCGTTTCTTCATGACCGTGTCCCTTTGCATCCACGCACCTTGTTCCGGTGGCCGCAGCCATCCGGCTTCCCTTGCAGCACCTTGTCGCCGCTTTTGCAGTTGCAACTCGCAGCATCATCGGCAGCCCAGCTTGACATACAGAGATGAGAATACCCCCCCCCCCCGACTGTCAAGGAAAAATTTACGCGGCCGGAGCGGCGTGGTTCCACATCCGATGACAAATGCACTTCGGCGGCGATATTCACCCGTTGGCGGCTGGCAGCGTCTTTATAGCATCGTATAGCATCTTATAGCATTCTGCACTAAAGCACAGGCTGACGTCGGCGGGCTCGCCTATGTACAGGTGCCGCTGTTTTCTATGAAAAAATGTACTGACAGAACACCAAGTCATATGAAAAAATGTTATACTTTTTCCTAAAGAGCCACCTGCTGAGAGGAGCAGTAATGAAACGGAAGATTGAGGAGCAGCTCCTTGCCTGGAAGAACAGGCCTGAGCGATTGCCGCTGCTTGTCCTCGGTGCCCGTCAGGTTGGAAAGACTTACAGCGCCGAGGCTTTTGGCGCCAGGTACTTCAACGATGTTGTATCGGTGAACTTTCAGACCGATCTTAGCCGACTCATTCGCCTGTTTGAGGCCGACCTTGACCCCAAGCGGATCATCAGCGACCTGGGCTATCTTTACGACAGACGAATAGACCCTGAGAATACCCTGCTGATTTTTGACGAGATACAGCTCTGCCAACCCGCACTAACCTCCCTGAAGTACTTCGCAGAGCGAGCCGGCGAGTATACCGTGATAGCTACCGGCAGCCTGTTTGGCATCACGGTTCACCGCGACGCGCGCTACTCGTTTCCCGTTGGAAAGGTTGAGATACTCGATCTTCACCCGCTGGATTTTGAGGAATACCTCTGGGCCTGCGGCAAAGAGCTGTGGGCTGAGGGTATACGAAAAAGCTACCGGCTGAATATGCCCTTCGCAGCTCACCGGGAGGCGCTGGCGCTTTACCGTGAATACCTTGTTGTGGGTGGGCTGCCTGCCGCCGTAGACAGTTGGCTCACAACGCGTGACCATGCACGCGTACGCGACATCCAGCGCAGTCTGGCAACTCTCTACGCCGCCGACATGGGCATCTATCTGGATGACGCAAACGCCGTGCGAACCCGCGCGGTCTGGGACAGTGCACCACGGCAGCTGGCACGCGAGAAGAACCGCAAGTTCAAGCTGGCCGAGATGAAAGGCGGCGCCCGTCTGCATCACTATCAGGCGCCCTTTGCGTGGCTGCAAAGCGCTGGCATCGTCCATCTTCACTATCAGGCGGCAGCCGAATTCCCGCCTCTGGAACCACGCGATGGTGGGACGTTCTTTAAGGTCTTTCTCCACGACGTAGGTCTGCTTGGTGCGCAGATGGATATAAAACCCGAGATATTCCTGAACGAACAGGGATACCAGCAACTGGCGAGCGGGTTTCGCGGCGGAATTACCGAGAACTATGTGAAACAGGCGCTAGAGGCAAACAATCTGAAGAGCTACTACTGGGCCTCCGGCAACACGGCAGAAGTGGACTTTCTGTTTCAGGACGAGCTGATGCAGGTCATACCGATTGAGGTCAAAGCAGGCGATAACGTAAGGTCAAAGAGCCTCCAGCTTTACCGCCAGCGACATCAAAGCGCCTATGCCCTGCGCTTGTCCAGTAAAGAGTTCGGCCTGGAGGACGGATTAAAGAGCGTCCCTCTCTACGCCGCCTTTTGCATTGAGTGAGGTTGGCTCCGGCCGCTCACGCAGCCGCCGGCACCGGCACGCTGGTGGGGAGCAAGACGCTGCCTTCGGCGTGTTCGGGCTCGCCGCCAAAGCCGCCTATCAGTCGCTGCCACCAGATCTCTATGCCCTGCCAGAAATCGGGGGCGGCAACACTTTCGGCGGCGACGAGCTCGCTGGAGGCCAAAACCTCGCCGCTCTGCTCCCAGACTATCTGGCCTACCACCTGGCCGCGCACGACCGCGCCTGCCACCGCCTCCACACTGATGTCCTGCTGGATGTCGCCATTCAGATCGAGCAGTTCTACCCGCACCGGCTGGGGGATATAGACCGCGACGGTCTTGTCGCGCCAGCTGGTCAGCGGGGCCAGCGCTACCTGCTGAGCAGAATTCAACAGCTCAACGCGGCGATAGTGGGCAAAGCCCCATTCCAAAAGGGTGGCGGCGTCAAAGAAGCGCTGCATGTCGTCGGGTGCATGCAGGATCACCACGTAAAGCTCGATGTCACCTTTGGCGGCAGCGCCCACAAAGCAATAGCCCGATTCGTCGATGAACCCGGTCTTAACCCCCAGCGCCTGCCCGTCCTCCAAAACGTCAAAAAGCTTGTCGGTACTCTCCAGGGCGATCACCTTGCCGGCAACGATTATCTCCTTATAGCGCGTCGCCACCACCTCGCGAAACAGCGGAATGCGCATGGCATAGGCCGTCAGCTTAAGGTAGTCGTTGGCGGTGGTGTAGTGCTCCTCTGCAGAAAGTCCTGAGGCGTCGGCAAAACGCGTGGCGGTCATCCCCAGATCAGTCGCCTTAGTGTTCATCATCTCCACAAACTTACCTTCTGAGCTGCCAATGTTCTCGGCAATCACCACCGCGGCGTCGTTGCCGGAGGGCACCATCATTGCGTAAAGAGCATCGGAGAAGGGCAGCGACATCCCGGCTTCCAGACCTGCCTCGGAACCGCCAACGTTTGCCGCCCCAACGGTGACCAGCATCTGTTTATCCAGCTCGCAGTTCTCCAGGGCCACCACCGCCGTCATGATCTTGGTGGTAGAGGCCATCGGCATCTGCGCATCGGCATCGCGCTGAAACAGGGTGCGGCCCTCCCGGGTGGCCAAAGCCGCATAGTCGGCCGCGATGTCGGGGATGTCGGTGGTAACCTGGGCGTAGTCGGCGGTCGGTCGGCCCTCGATGCTGTCGCCGGGACGCTGGTCGCCGTAGGCGCTCGTACACATCCCCAGCATCAGTCCGCTGACCATCGTGATGCAGATCAAAACGATGATGATGATCCGTACGACCATCATCCAGACGGGCGGTTGCTTACGCGCACACATAGTTGCCCCCGTCTCGCAGCTCAATACGCATAGAGATCTCCGGGTTCCAGCAGATGATAGCCGGCCTTGAGCACCACGGCGGCCACCCGCTGGGTATCGTCAACGCGCAAAATATCTATGGCGTAGCCCTTATTGGTGCTGAAGCAATAGGCATACTCAACATTGATGCCAGCTTCGTCAAAGGCTTCAAGCAGGCTGGCCAGACCGCCAGCCTCGTCGGGCACGCGAATCGCCACCACGGGGGTAATCTTGGCACGGTAGCCGGCGGCGTCAAGCGTCTCGGCGGCGCGAGCGGGCGAATCGGTGATGATCCGCACCACACCGTAGTCGGTGGTCTCGGCAATGGTCAGCGTGTGCATCGATATCTCGGCGTCACCGAGCACGCGGGTCAGCGCCGCCAGACGGCCCTTGCTGTTCTCCAAAAAAACAGTAACCTGGTCAATCATTGTGTTCTCCTCTTTCCTGGCAGCAACAGTTGCGGCTCCAGCAAGCCCAGTAACCCCAACGACTCCAATAATCATTCATTCTCAGCAGTCCTCTCGTCGTTACTGATCGCGCAGGTCGATGACCCGTCTGGCCTTACCTTCCGAGCGCTCTATCGACTTTGGCTCAACAACCTTGACCTCCACCGAGACCTGCAGGTTGCTCTTTAGCTCGGCGGTGATCCGGTGTTGCAGGTCTTCAATCTTCTTTATCTCATCAAAATCGAACTCCGGGATCGTCTCCACTTTAAGCGTCACCTGATCCATTTGCTGCTTGCGCGATAATATAATCTGATAATAGCTTGTAACCTCAGAAAAGCTGGAGACGACCTGCTGGAACTGCGAGGGGAAGACGTTCACACCGCGAATGATCAGCATGTCGTCAGTGCGCCCGGAGATGCGATCCATCCGCCTGAGCGTGCGCCCGCAGGCACACGAGCCAACGATGATCCGCGAGATGTCGCGCGTCCGGTAGCGCAGCAGCGGCGAACACTCCTTGGTCAGCGTGGTAAAGACCACTTCGCCCCATTGCCCATCGGGCACCGGCTCCAAAGTCTCGGGGTCGATAACCTCGATGATAAAGTGGTCCTCGGCAACGTGCAGGCCGTCCTGGTAACGGCACTCGCAGGAAACACCGGGCCCCATCACCTCGGAAAGGCCGTAGATGTCCACGACGGTAACCCCCAGCTTGCGCTCAATCTCGCGGCGCATGCTCTCGGAGCAGGGCTCGGCGCCAAGTATCGCCCCGGATATCTTAAAGTCGCGCGCCGGGTTAAAACCCAGTTCGATGGCCGTATCGGCAATCAGCAACGCGTAAGACGGTGTGCAGGCGAGGATATCTACGCCAAAATCGTGCATCATCTGCACCTGGCGCTTGGTGTTTCCCGACGACATCGGCAGGATGGTCGAGCCCATACGAATGCCGCCTTCATGCGCACCCAAACCGCCGGTGAACAGCCCGTAGCCATACGAGACCTGCAGGATGCTCTCGGAGCTGCCGCCTACCTGGGCGATCGCACGGGCAAAACAGTCGCCCCAGACGTCGATGTCGTGCTGCGTGTAGCCACAGACCGTGGCGTTGCCCGTGGTGCCACTGGAGGCGTGCAGGCGCTGGACCCGGTCGTGTACGTCTATGGCAAACAGCCCAAAGGGATAGGCGTCGCGCATGTCCTGCTTTGTGGTAAAAGGCAGGCGTTGGAGGTCGGCTCGCGTCTTGATGTCCTCAGGCTTGACACCAACCGCATCCAGCGCCTCGGTATAGAAGGGGATGTTCGTATAGCAGTTGGCTACCGTCTGCTGCAGGCGCTCCAATTGCAATTCTTGCAACTCCTCGGCGCTGATGCGCTCAATCTCGGGCTGAAAGTAGCGCTCTTCGCCGAGACGTACCCTCGCGTCTGACGCCGCGCTCCGTGCGCCCGCATCTGTCATGCCCGCGTTTGTCGCGCCCTTCACATCTGCCGCCGCGGGCACGACGGGCGCGGGTGCGGGTGCTCCTGTGTTCTCCACCACATTCTCTCCTTAATCCCTGTCCCGGGTAACACTGACTGCCCGGTCGCTCCTTATTCGGTCCCCGTACCGACTTCTATCACCTCGGTGCGGGAGATATACACGGAGCGGAAGGTGTTCTCCGCCCGTTTGCTGCCATCACTATTGTAAACGATGCGGGTCACGGTTATCGCCCGCCCATCCTTGCCAGGGATCTTGACCTCTTTTTCGCCTTCGGGCAACTCCGGCGTCTTGACCTCCTTGGTGCTGAACTTCTCGCCTTCTTCCCACTCGCTGGCCTGCGACTCCACACGATACCCGGGATTGACGCCCCAAAGCATCGCCGTAACGCTGACTTCATCATAACTCATCATCAGCAAAAGGTACGACGACGTGTCGTTTTTAAACTTCAGATCGGCGTAGGGCCAGGCGATGGCTGCGTCGCGTCCATCCGGGTAGTAGCCCATGTAAATGGCGTGGTTAGAGCGCTCCAGGATAGGCAACCCGGCGTCGTAGACAGCGTTAAAAATTGTCGAGGCGGTCTGGCATACACCGCCGCCGATAGCGTCCTCATAGGTGTTGCCGACAACCGCCTGGTCAACCGTAAAACCGCGCTCCAGGGTATACTCGCCAACATGCTCGTTAAACGACCAGACCGCCCCCGGTGCGATGATTGATGAGTTGGCATAGTCGGCGGCAAGATGTACGTTGCTGGTGCGTGTAGGCGTAGATTCCCAGTAGTAAGTGGTGAATTCAGAAATCTTCTCGGGAAAGCTGAACGCCTGGGCCTTCTCGGTGGTCAGGATTGGGTTTAAAGGGCCGATGGGTATCGGCGCGGAGCTGGCCTTGGAGTTTTCGCCAAGCACCAGGCTGTCAAGTTCGGCGGCCAGCACCGGGAAGTCCACGCCCAGGCCCTGCTCGCCAGGAACCACCGACAAAACGCCATCAACCACGGTAAAACTGGCCTCCACCGGAGCGATGCCAGGGTTCAAGTCGCCGATTACCCCTTTGATGCCGGCCTTGATCTTCTCGGCGTCAAATAACGCCACGAGGGTCGCGCCGCCGCTTTCGTCACGCTCCACAACAGTGCTCACCCAGCTGCGCAAACTGTCGGTAGGCACGGGAAAGCTCTGATCCTCAAAGGTCAGGGTAAAGGCGGTGGCGGTGAGAGTCTCGAGCTGTTTTGCCAGCGCGGTGGCCTCATCAAGCCTGATCTCCTGGGCTTTATCGGTCATCGGCGCAATGATCTCGCGCTCCCCGCCGAGAAATGCGGCGTCCAAAAGCGCGGTCAGGGCGCCGCTGTTCACGATATGGCCGTCGGTTCCCGCCACAGGCTGAAAGCTCCCGTCCTGATAGACGACATTGGAGTTCACCAGGGGCGTACCAACAGAGCGTGTGATGTCCTCCTCAAGTCTCGCCCGTTTGCTACCGGAATAGGTGAACATCGCATCAAGGCGCACGCCAAAGAGGTTGGCGGCGATGCGGCCAAGCAGAAAGTCCGCGCCACGACCAACGTTAAAGGCCTTCTCGGCCAAGCTGGCGCCGTCCACAGCCAGACCTAAGCTGTCCGCGCTGACCCGCCAGGAACTGGCTGCGGTCTCTGGGTTGGCTGAAGCGTCCGAGGTGGGTGAATTGGCGGCCTCGGAGATGTCCACGCCCGTCTCAAAATGCACGGTCTGGTCGTTGATACCGGCTGCGCGTGCCGCCTCGTTGGCAAAGACATCCACCGGTTGCAGATCGACACGCCGGGACAGGGACTCGTTGAGCAACGCCGCCGCCTCGTCGCGCGTCAGGTTGCCGACGTCGATGCCAGCGACGCTGACGCCGGAATGGATGGAGCCCCAGTTACGAATGCTGTCAAAGGCATAAAAGCCAGCGCCCGCAAGAAGGACGACCGCCAAAGCGATAAGCAGCAGGAACTTTGAGTGACCGAGCGGAGCACGGCGGGCGGGGCGGGCGAGCTCAGTTGATGCGGCGCGGCGGGCGGGCTGTGTCGGCGCAGTGGCGGCGGGGGTGCGGGCGAACTGCTGCGACCCACCCGCCGGCGGGTGGGCAGGGGGCGAGTCAGGGAACGTGGCGTGGCGGGCGGGACGGGCGGAGCTGCCGAGGGGCGGGCGGGGGCGAGTACGCGACGGGTGGGTGG
This sequence comes from Coriobacteriales bacterium, assembly GCA_031276475.1. Classification (GTDB taxonomy): domain Bacteria; phylum Actinomycetota; class Coriobacteriia; order Coriobacteriales; family UBA8131; genus JAISMZ01. The sequence continues at coordinate 8,691 of JAISMZ010000269.1, read as the reverse complement.
AGGACGCCGCCCGCACCTTCTCCACAACCCTGCTCTCCCGCATTTCATCGGCCGTTGGACGCGTCCCCCGGTAGAGGTAGATGGCGCCGGCGGCAAGCGAGCAGGGGCAGCCGACGTAGAGCAACCAGATGCCCAGCGAGGCCGGCTCGCTGCCCCAGCCGGGGAGAAGTTCCGTGTTAAACAGTCCCAGGCCCGGCAGCTGCGGCCCATTGAGGATCAGCAGGCTGAATCCGGCCATTATCAGGGCGGTGGCGACCTTGCCCGTAAAGACCACCTCAAAGCGACGATGGTAGACGCGCAGCATGTGGATGGAGAGCAGCAACAGCACCAGATCGCGGCCGACGAGCACGACGAGCAGCCAAAGCGGCACTCGGCCGACGATGAAGACGGCGATTACCGCAGAGAGGATCAGCGCCCGGTCGACGAGCGGATCTAATTGTTGGCCGAGGCGGCTGACCTGACCGGTTGAGCGCGCCACCAGGCCGTCGAGGAAATCGGTTGTCGCGGCAACGCCATAGACGAGGAAGGCCGCCACGTTGTTTTGGTGTTCTACCAATAGGACAAAAGCCAACGGCACCAGCAACAAACGCAGCAGGGTAATCAGGTTGGGGATCGTCAGGATCCGGTCTGTAGGCTCGACGGGCATAGGTAGACAGTATAACGCAAGCGGCGCTGCCGGTTGGAATCTGTGACTTTGCTGTTGCGATTACTGGGGAAGGCGCCTTGGCGACGGCGAGCGTTCAGTTCGCAGCTGAGGTGGCGGGCGGGACGGCGGTTGGGGGCTCGGCGGCAGCGGGCGGGACGGCGTCCGGAGGGGCGGCGGCAGCAGGCGGGGCGGCGGTGGGGGCTGGAGCGTTCGGATCCGCAGGCGGGGTGGCGTCGAGAGTCGAGATGTCCTGGTCCGCGGGCGGGGCGGCGTCTCGCTGGTCAATGATAAAAGTTCGGCTTATGCGGGCGGGAACTCCCTGCGCATTCGTCACTTCCCATTCCAAGTTATATTCGCCGGGAGCTAAATCGGAAAGGCCGTCTACAACCACTCCTTCTCCGCTTTGGCATATAACGCCGTTGTCCTGGCTGACCGTCCAGGCGACTGCCCGGCCTTCCCCGTCCCTCAACACGAGCTCCGCGTGGGCCGGATTGAGGCTTGTGCCACCATCGCCCACGCCGTCAAACAGTATCTCTGCACTGGGCGTATAGGTCAGCGTGCTGACGTGCCTGATGGTGTCGTCCGAGGGTATCTGCAGGTTGCCTTGGACCGCCACACCAACCGTGACACCAACAAGGCTGATGGACGCCGTAGCAAGCGCCAGCTTGCCGCCAACGCTCGCCAGGATGGTGGAGGCCTTGCCAAACAGGAGCGCGGAGCCCACCGTCGCGCCAGCGGCCCCCAGCGAGGGAAGACAGATCTGCAGTGCCTGTTGGCAGAACTCCATGAAGCTCTCGGTCTCAACAGCCGGAACAACTGTTGACGCATGGGCTCTGAAGGCCTCCGTGATGGCACCGCCAAAGCCAACAGCGCCGTAGGCGGCTGCATCGGCGACCCTGTCGGAGGGCACGACGCTGCTCTGTCCTTCGTTGTTGATCATGGCCTTCAGACTCTTCTTGGCGTTGGCGATGTTTCTCGATACGGCTCCCATACTCACCCCTTGCAACTTAGCGATATCCTTATAACTCATCTGGTCGTAATAGCGCATCACGAGCACCTCGTGCTGAGCGCGCGGCAGGCGGCAGATGTAGCCGTAGAGGGTCAGCCAGCCGTCCTTTTCCTCCATCGCTGCCTCAGGCACAACCGCCCGGTCCTCGTCAGCGACGGGGATGTCCTGATCGAGCTGGCATTGGTGCTCGTTTTGCTGCCCGATGCTTTCCAGATGCTTCAGGCAGGTTCTGACGGTTATCTGGTGCAGCCAGGCAGAGAAGGCATGGGGACTCTTCAGGGTGCCAATGCCCTCGATCACCGCCATCGCGACATCCTGGGCGGCGTCTTGGGCCGTCGCCCGGTCGGGAATCATCCGGTGGGCGTGATAGAGGATCGCCTGAGCGTTGATGCTCAAAAGCTGCTCGATATCCTCCGGGCTTCCCGCTATCGCCCGCCTGATGATTGCCTTCAGTTTTCCTGCTCTCACCGTTTATCCAACCAGTCGGGCACCTCCTGAGGCCACGTCGCCGGAACCAGCAGTGTCGCCGGAGGCTGCACCGCCACCGGGAGTCGCACCGCCTCCCAAAACATGGGCAATGACCAGCGAAGCGGCAAGCAGCAGCGCCTGTACGGCCAATGCCGCAAAGACCAGCGGCGTCGCAGAGTTAAGCAAGACTAACGGGTCGTTAAGATGGTCTTGGGACAGCCAGAAAAACGGCAGGGCCACGCCAAGGACACAGGTAGCCACGCGCAGGAGGATGACTGCCTTGCGGCGATCGGGCCGGCGCAGCGTAAGGATGCCCACGACGACGGCGACCAGCAGGGCAATCAGCGAGATCAGCAGATTGGCGATGCCCCAGGCTCCGGTGGCGCCAGGAGCGCTGGTCGGTACGTTGCCGCTGGGGATGTCGACAAGGGGATTGCCCGTTTGGGCCTCAACCTGCCCTTGCTCCTCAGCGCTGAGCAACTCTGAGACCTCCACGCTGCCCGGGACTATCTGGGTAGTCGAAGGGGCAACCGGCGTGAGGGCGGCGGGGGTGGGAGCTGGGGTAGGCGCAGGGGCGGGAGCGGGAGTATCAGATGTGGGGGCGGGGGTACCACCCGTCTCGTCGCTGTCCGCATCATCGGCGTCCGTGCCGCCCGTCTCGTCGCTGCCCGTATCGTCGCTCTCCGTATCATCGGCATCGTCGCTCTCCGTATCATCGGCATCGTCGGCCTCATTCTCGTCATCACCCGGAGGAACGAGGAACCATTGGGCATAAAGCACCACGGAGGCAACGCCGTCGTTGGCAACCAGCGCCGAATAAGGTGTATCAGCATCTACCCTGATGTCGCCTGCGGTATACCAGCCCAGGAACTGAGAGTTACCACGCTGCGGCGCCTGGGCGGGAATCAGCGCGCTGTCCTGCCAGCCCACACTGCGGGAAACGAGCGAGGCCGCGCCATCTGCGGCGGTTCCGCCGTCAAGGTCATAGAAAACGGTATAGGTCTTTGCCGTCCAGCTGCCCATGATGTTTACGGCACGGTCGGGCATCGTAAAGCTGCCTGTCTCGCCCCAGGAAACATCGCTGCTGCTCCAGCCCGAGAAGCTGAAGCCCGGGTATTGCAGAGGTGCGGCCACGCTTACGGAGGTGCCGTAGGGTACGGAGGGCAGCGCCTCGGGCAGGCTTGGCGCACCGCCGGGAACGCTGCCAGCAAGGGAGTAGGTAACGTCGTGGCGGTTGATGGTGTAGTACAGCTTGAGCACGAGCGAGCCGTCGCCAGCAATGATACCTGACTCAACTTCGGCGTTGCCAGCGTCGTCATCATAGCTGGCGACGTAGGTATAGCCGGGGTAGTTCTTTTTCGTAGCGCTGACCGTGGCGGCAGTTGTGCCCGTTAAATTCTCGGTATCCGCCTTCTCGGCCGTACCGTTGGCGCCTACCAGCCAGTGCTCAACTTTGTAGGCCGTATCGCCACTCGTACTCCACTGTGCGTAGAGATACAGGGCTGGATCATCCGTAGCGGCATTTTTGACATCATTTGCCTCCGTCAGAGCAGTGGCGCCTGAATCCGTGCCAAAGACCCATTGCCTGCCTCCCGCCGGGGCGTCGTACCAACCGGCAAAATTGTAGCCGTTCCTGGTCGGCGCTGGAGTGGGAGCGGTGGCCAGCGTGCTGTTATAGTCTGCATTTGTTATTTTGCTCGCAGATATACTATCAGCGTTTTGAGTGGTATATTCCGCTAAATTACTATAATAGTAGGTGATTGCCACTTTCTTTGGCACCCATTTGGCATACAGGGCCAGAGGTGCATCCGCATCGAGCGCATAGGTGCCGCTGAAATCCCACCTTGTCGTGTCATTTTGCAGACTGGCAGATGTATACCAGTTGCTATCGGTACGGTAGCCTGTGGGAGCCTGCGGATAGACCGGGGCGGACATCGGCAGGCCGTAGATAAAGGTTTTATCGCCATCAAGTACCTTCGTTGGCGTCGTATCACCGGGATAATTGCGGTAATAAGTCACCGCTGCCGTCTTCGGCGCAAACTTCGCGTAAATGGTGGTGTCGGCCAAAATCGTGTCGCTGTCAAAATCCCAGGGGGTCATCTTGTCTGCATGATACCAGCCGATAAAACTATAACCACTTTTCTCGGGGACAACGTTGGGAGCGGTGGCTTTCTGATCAACGTAGATATACTGTTTTGCCGGAACGGGTTGTCCCGCATCCGTATCAAAGCTCACCGTGAAAGGCTCTTGAACCAGGGCATTAACGGTACCCGATCCCGAGCTGACATCTGTGACCGTCCAGGTGGCGTTTGATGCCTGCGCGTCTCCTTTAGCGGAGTTGGTTGGCCAGGCGCTGTTCCAGGCTATGTAGCGTCTGGGCGCGCTTTCGGTTCCAGGAACGGCAAACTCAACATCAACCTTCCAATTTTTATTGATGGAGGGAAACTGATAGTGGCCGGAGGGGTCGGTGTAGGTTGTCTCCAGCAACTCTTTCTCTGTGCCGTCTTTGGTAGAGTACGCCTTTACGACAATGCCGGCCGCAGGTTTGTCACCCTCTTCACCCGGGTCGTTGATGCCGTTATTATCCACATCTGAGTAATTATAGCGGCCATTACGGTCGAGGTCGGTATAGACATAACCCTCGATGCTTCCGGTGTTCAAACGCAGCCCTACCGGCTCGCTTGGGCGCCAACCCGTGTAGCCGTTAAACTCATAGTATACCAATGACTCAAAGACATTTGTCTCTCCGCCGTATTTGGCAGCATCCTCATCAGTCATCAGGGTTTTCAGGTTTATGGTCAACTCGTCAGAGAAGTCTGCGGACACGGGAGTCGTGCGGGTTATCCTGATGGCGCGTATCTGATCGGGGTCGATACTTCCGTAGGGCTGCCAATATGGGCTGTCCTTTAGCACCAGATTGTCGTAGCTCGTGTCATAGGCAACCTGATAGTTTGAATCGACCGTCACCGCACCGTCAAGCTTCATGGGCCAACTGAACTCCCAGTTATCCGTGATACCATTAAGGTAAGGGACGTCCTGATCATCGGGGATGGGAATGATGACGGTAAAGCCTTTCGGTATCGCGGCACCCGTGCCGTTGGCAAGCGTCACCCGGTAGCGTGCGCCTTCCGCAGTTGAGCCGAGGTCTATGGGGACGCTGCCATTGTAGGTTTGCCAGTTACCGTCTTTGCGATCTGCGGCAGCGGAGGCGACAAGGGCAGCCTGACGCTTGACAGTAAAGTGATATCCGGACGACGGAACCAGGAGAATGTTGGCGTTAGCCTCTTCGGAGTCGCTGGTAAGGCCATAGACGTCACTGGTGGTGGTGCCGACATTGGACCACCACTGGGTGCCGCCGGGTTTGCCTTCAGAGTCCAGCGCGCAAAACGCGAGGATCTCGGAGTAGGGTACCAGGCCTGCCGGTGCGGTGGAAAGTGCGTCGACCTTGACGCTGACGCTGACATCGGGATAGGTCGTAAAAGGCTCGGGGCTCCAGCCGATGATATCTTTGGGCAGAACGATCTTCCAGACCCTGACGCCTCCTACCTTGAGCGGAGTGACCAGTGCCGCATCTCCAGCCGGGATACCATTCGTCACACGCGCTTCCTCGCCATAAGTAACCGATATGGTTGCAGGATCGATGCGCAGACCCTTATCGGATGGCTCGCGCACGTAAACAACAGCGCCCCTGGCGGCGAGCAGCGGGTTGTGCCCCATCGACACTCCGTTAACATCAGCCCGGCGAGGAATGCTCGCGCTGGCCAGGTTGGCCGTCATGGAGATGGTCGCTCCGTCCGTATAGCCCCCGATCAGATCTTGCGAGCCCGTCATTTGCGCCATGCGGTACCAGTAGCTGGTGCGCCCCTGTGCGTCCCTGGAGCCGGTTGTGATCGTCTGCGTGTCTCTGGTGCTCCAGTCATCGGGGTCGGTGTAATCGGGGTTCTCAACACCGTCACCAGGCATCAGCACGGTTACCGTGGTGGTGTTTATCTCCACAGCGCCTGTGGGAAATACGCCGAACCAGGCAAAATAGTTGCCGGCTCGCGAGCCACTGCCGGCCGCGACAGGCATAAAGGTCGGATCCTTCTCCCAGGCGCGGTCGGTCTGCACGCCGGTATCGATGGTGCCTGTGCTGTACTCGATGCTTTTCACGTACTCGTCAGGGGCCAATACCCCCTGCAAATTGATATTAGGCCATGCGGTGGCAGCGCTGTTAAATGCTTCAAGAGTTTGCCCGGGCTTGCCCTCGGCATCTGCCGTGATAACGACGATGTCTGTTGCGCCCTCGGGCCCTGCCATCACGCTGAGCGCCCGTACGCCAACTTTGGTGGTGTCAAACTCGAGCTTCAGCCGCGCACTGCTGATGGGATTAATGGTGTGGTTCGCAATGTGCAGGGCACCCAGCGGTGCTATCGCGGCCGGCGAGTCCGCCCACTCCCTGGGAATCCAGTTTACATTTGTCAACTCGGATATCGTAAAGGTCGCACCAGGAGTCGCGTCGGCACAACGCACCCCCTCGATTCCGTTGCCGTACCATCCGCCGCCAATCTTCTCGTTGCCATGGATGTCAGTCCAGTTAACGCTGGCGGTGATCGTATAAACTTCTCCGGGCACTGCACTGGCATCCAGCTTGCCTATGATGTCAAAGCTCGAATTAGAGGTATCCGCTCCGTGTTTGATGGTCAGCGTATAGGAGTCCCAGTCTGGATCAGAAATGGTGTCAAGCACTCCAGAAACGTATTCAGGATAATTAGCCAGCCTACCCTGCGGAACCACCTTTGTCAGGCCCGCCGCCTTAACAGCTCTGACCGTAAAGACTATCTCATTAAAGAAATGAGGCTCAAAGTGTCCTGAGCTGGCTCCCAGAGGGTGCAGGTATAATTCTATTTTCTTAACAGTATATTCGCTATCCGCAGCAGCTGCCGTTGTCAGTCGGCCGGAGATGTTAGAGTTTATCGGCACGCTGCCCGTTACCGTGTACTTCTCCAATACGCTCTCAAAAAGTTGCTCGGGAGCAGTGTTTGCGGCTTTGGCCTCTAAGGCGCGGACTTTGATGGCATTGTCAAAGCTGTGGTCGTCGGCCAGAATGAGATAGGGCTGGTCGCCTTGAATGCGCAGGTTCTCTATCTTCGCGGAGGCAGTTGTGGCCTCGATGGTGTAGGTCAGCTTGCCTGAGAGTGGCTGGTAGTCATTGTATTCATCCTGCTCGGCGGGCACCCAGCTGCCATCAATAATATGCTTTTCTGATTCCAGGAGTTTGGAGCTGTCAAAGATCCAGGTTCCGCCTGAACCCGCCTTCATGCCGGGCGCGCTGTGCAGCGCAAGGCCCTGCGCAATTTCTATCTCCACCTTCTTGGCAAAAAAGTTACCTTCTGTAAAGACAACGTCGGCTACCAGGCCCTCGTTTTGACTGAAGGCGTTGGCAATGGTCGTCTTGTATTCGTCCGCATTGTTCTCGCCGTCAAGCGACACCCCGCCAAAGCTTGCATTAAGTGAGGGCTCGATGGAAAACGGTCGGAGCAGCGCAGAGTCGCCTCCGGCTGCAGTGGGCTGCGCCGCATCAGTTGCGGCAGCGCCGCCCTCAGATCCCCCACCCTGCGATCCACCAGCATCTGGAGCGGTGGCGTCCTGAGCGTCTTGTGCATCTGCTCTTTGCTCTCCAGCTGCGTCAGGAGCGTTGGCAGCAGGCTCGTCAGCAGCCGGAGGCGCGCCTTCGGCTTCCGCCTGCTCCCCTGCCGGATCGCCGGGAAATTCGCCAGAGGCATCCGCGCCCTGATCCGCAGCGTCGCTGTCGCCTGGCAAAGCACCCTCAGTCGTAACTGCCTCCGACCCAGACCCTACCGCCGCCGTATCGGGCGGATTGGCAGGCACCTCGCCAAAGGAAAGCGCGGGCAGCAGGCCCACAGCAAGCAGCAAGGCGAGCATGACCAGAACCAGCTGGCGGCCCGGTCTGTAGATGCGGCCCTGCGCAATCTCGTGCGTCACCGCATCATGCGGACGGCGGCGGCGCGGGGAACTGCGCCGGGGCTCAACGCGCCCCTGAGCGGCGCTGGCCGCTGTTGCCCACGCCACGATATGGCTGGCTGTCTGCCTGATGCTTCTCGTTACCGCTGTTATTCTGTCGCGCATGGTTGTCGCCTTCCTTACTGCCGGATTCCCGCCTTCTTCTCGCCGTATCAGCGAGAACTTTGATCCTGACAGCGTGGTCTTAAGCACCGCCACCCGCGCCAACGCAATGCGGTGGCGCGGTGATGCGCAATAGAGCCATACTAAATCAGTCTCAAATTAGAAAGTGCCCCCGGCAGCTGTTTTTGTTGACATAGCGGAGAATCTCCATAAAATCTCCACAAAGTCTCCACACAGCCGGTTCCCTTCCCCGCTGGGGCGGGACAAAGGGGACGGTACGGAGGCGGGACAAAGGGCGGGACAAAGGGGACGGTTGCTGCGGCGGGGGCGTGGGACAAAGGGGACGGTACGGGTGGGACAAAGGGGACGGTACGTTTCGTCCCATTTTCGAATAGCGTATTCAACGTATGATCCCTTACGGAAAATGGGACGAAACGTACCG
>JAISMZ010000268.1 GCA_031276475.1 Coriobacteriales bacterium | reverse complement strand
GCGACGGCGGCCAGTATCGGCCCGATGCTAAAGCCGAGGTTGCCGCCCACCGAGAAGTTGGAGATGCTCGTGCCCTTCTTCTCGCCGGCTATCAGGTTTGCCAGCTTGCCGCCTTCGGGGTGAAACAGCGCCACACCGATGCCGCTGAGCATGGCGCAGGCAAACAGCAGCCAGTAGTCTTGCACCAGCCCCAGAAGCGCGATTCCCAGTCCGGCCAGAAAGATTCCCAGACTCATGAACCAGGGTCGGTCGAGTTTGTCGCCAAGGTAGCCAAAGAGCGGTTGGATGACCGATGAGACGATGTTGGAGGCAAACACCAGCGCCGCCGCCGAGGCGTAGCTGAGGTCGTAGGCGACAATCAGGAAGGGCAGCATCGCCGGCAGCCCGCCCTGGTTGATGTCGGTACAGAGATGCCCGAGCATGATCAGATAACTGTGCAGTTGCGATTTCATGTGCCTATTCTAGCGCAGGTTGCAGATTTAGGGAGGCGCGATTATGTACTATGATACAATTGTCGCCGTTGTCATTTTGAGAGCGAGGCTGCGATGCGCCAAAACGATACCGATATTAAAACCTCATTTTTGAGGCCTGCCGTTTCTGGGCTTTGCCTCTTTTTTGCCTGTCTGCTGGGGTTTTATCTGTCGCTCGTTGTTGCAGGTGCCATCCCCGATACCCTGATTCGTGATAACCTGGAGTCATCAGCGCAGACGTTAAGCGAAGAGGGCGATTATCCGAGAATCCTCACAGGTTCCGAAGGCGGTCAGCTCGACAACTTCACCACCGCCCTGATGCTGAACATCATTGCCCACTCATCGGCCAATCCTTTTACGTCGGCCTTAATGGGCGAGCACTATACCGATTCTGATGACAATACGCTTCCCACTGTTGAATTTGCTGGATCCATCACACTCGACGCAAATACCAGCTATCAACGCTATTGGCATGGCTGGCTCGTTATTTTAAAGCCGCTGTTGGTTTTCTTTGACCTTACGCAAATCCGCGCTCTATTCTTCTTGGCCACCACACTTTTACTGGTTGCGGCGGCGGCTTTGCTCTGCAGAAGAACTTCGCTGCTGCCAGCTCTTATCCTGGCCATCGGTTTTTGTGCCGTCAATTATCCTATTGCTGCAATTTCGCTTTCTTTTGGATTCACGTTTCTCATTGCCCTGATTGGCACAATATATGTTCTACAAAAAATAAATCCGCAGGCACCGGTCTACTCGGAGATGCACTTTGGCATCGTTTTCTTTATGCTCGGCGCGACGACAGTGTTCTTTGATTTCCTTGACACCCCGATCATCACGCTCGGCCTGCCGCTGCTGGCATATCTTCTCTGCAGGCATCGTGAGATTGGGAGTATGGGGTTTGGTGCCGCGCTTATCAAAACCGTCCGCTGTTGCATGGCTTGGGGCGCCGCCTATTTTGGCCTGTTTGCCGCAAAGACACTGATCGTCACCGTTTTTCTGGATCCGGGTACCTTAGAATCTACCATTATGGCAATTAATCAGCGTACGAGTGGCGCGGTCACTCACTTGGAGATATCAAGCTATAATTCCGTGTACCGCAATCTTCGGCTGCTACTGCCTGCCTGGGTACGATTTTGGCTGGTAGGCGCCTTGATAGTGGGGGCCATACTGCTGCTTGTCAGCCTGCCTCCAGCACAACAGCGCAAGCTGTTGATCAGACCGACCGCCCTCTTATTACTGGTCGCGGCATTTCCGCTTATTTGGTACTCAGTATTTGCCAACCACTCAATAACGCATTACTGGTTTACCTATCGAGACTTAGTGGTTTCTCTTGTCGCCTTTGGCTTTATCTTTGCTCTCTGGTTTGACCGGGGGAGCCTGAAAGCCAGAGTGCAGAGGCTGCGCGGCGGCAGTAAGGCCGGATGTCATGGCCACTGACACCGAGGCAACTGATCCCCACGCCGCTCCTGAGGCCGCCGCTCGCGACGTTGTCCCTGAGGCCGCCGCCCCTGAGGCCGCCGCCCCCACCAGCTACACTCAGGCTCTGGCCGTCCTCAAAGACGCCCTGCGCTTTGGCATCGACCCGACCCTGGAAAACGTCCAGGCCCTCTGTTCGGCTTTGGGTGAGCCACAGAGCCGCTTTGCCGCGATTCAGATAGCGGGAACCAACGGCAAGTCTTCCACGGCACGCTTTACGGCTGCAATCCTGCGTGCACACGGCCAGCGCGTCGGTCTTTATACCTCGCCGGAGCTGGTGTTTTCTGAGGAGCGCATCGAGTGCGACGGCCGCGTGGTCAGACGTACAGATTTTGCACGGGCGATCTTGCAGGCCAACGCGGCAGCCGAGCAGCTGATTTTGCAGCGGGTGATTGCCGGCATTACCGAGTTTGAGTTGCTGACGGCTGCGGCTCTGTGGCTGTTTGCCAACAAAGGCCTGCGTTTTGCGGTATTGGAGGTCGGTCTGGGCGGGCGTTGGGACGCCACCAGCGTGGTCAGCCCCAAGGTCGCGGTGATCACCGGCGTGGATTTTGACCATACCGACATCCTCGGCTCCACCATCACCGAGATAGCAGCGGAGAAGGCTGCGATCATCAAGCCGGGCAGCCGGGTGGTGCTCGGGCCGGGCATCGCAGCGGCCCGCGAAGTCTTTTTCGCCCGCGCCGCGGCGGTGGGTGCCGAGCCGGTGGAGATAGCGCAATGCCCGCCGTATCTGCGCGGCCCCTACGCTGACCTGCGTTTCTCGGGCCCCGCCTATCAGGCCGCCAACATCGCCTGCGCGATTGCCGCCTGCGAGGCTGCGCTGGGCTTTGCACCGCGACCGGAGCTCGTGCAGCAGGCCCTGGACAAACTGGTGATTCCCGGTCGCTTTGAGCTGCTGCGCGCCCGTCCGCCGCTGTTGATAGACGCCGCACACAACCCGCAGTCGGCGCGCTTTTTGGCCCAGGCATTGCTTGAGTACGACGCCGCTTGCGAGCTGGGGAGCAATGCTGGTCGTGTCGGCCACAAGCCCGGCGCCGCCAGCGAGTCAGACGCCGGTCGCGAGCCCGGCGGCGCCGTCGTCCTCCAAAACTTTGATACCCTCTTACTGGGCATACTTGCGGATAAGGACGTGGCGGGTATCATCGCGCCACTTGCCCCGCTGTTTTGTCACATCGCGGTGACCCGCAGCCGCTCGCCGCGGGCCGTTTTGACTGCGCAGTTGGCTGCGATGGTCGAGCGCGCCTGCGGGCGGGTGCCCGAGCAGTTCAGCGACGTTGCGGCTGCCCTGAGCGCCCTCAGCGAACGTGGTGCGAGCGTCGTTGCCACCGGTTCTATCACCATCGCCGGCGAGGTTAAGGGCGCATTATCGCTACAATAGGGGGCGTCCGGCAGTTTGCGGATTGGAGCCCACGGCGCGGCGGATGATCGCCACCTCAAGGGGCACCCAGCAGTTTGGTATTTTGAAGGGACGCACCACCACCATGCCCAAAGCGCACCGCCAACCGATAGCCTGCGTTTCACTGTGCGTCGTCGCCTACAACGAGGCGCAGACGCTGCCCGACCTGTTTGAGGACATCCTGGCCCAGGATTTTTCGCGTCAGCGCCTTGAGCTCATCCTTATTGACAGTTGTTCCGTAGACGGCACCGGCCTGGTGATGCAGGACTTTGCCCGGCGCAACCCCGGCTTCGCGCGCATCGAGGTGCTGAAAAATCCCGGGCGCTATCTGCCGCAGGGCTGCAACATCGCGCTTGACAACTATCGCGGCGATGTCCTTGTTCGCGTTGACGCCCACGCTCGCATCCCCGCCGACTTCATCCGCCACAACGTTGAATGTCTTCAGCGCGGTGAGGACGTCTGCGGTGGCCTGCGTCCGGTGATTTTGAGAAAACCCAGTGGTTGGGGTCGCACCCTGCTTGCCGCTGAGGAGTCGGCCTTTGGCTCCAGCCCGGCAGGTTATCGGCGCGGGCTGCGGCGAGAGGTGTCTGAGGGGGGAGAGGCTGCGCTCGCATCGCCCATTGCGCCCGCATCGCCCATTGCGCCCGCCGCGCCCGCCGCCGCCCCGCCGCCCCGCTATGTCAACTCGGTCTTTCACGCCGCCTACCGGCGCGAGGTCATCAGCGCGGTCGGGCGCTTTGACGAGCGCCTGAGGCGTACCGAGGACAACGACTACTCCAGCCGCGTGCGCAGGGCTGGCTATCGGATCTGCCTCGATCCGGCGATTCGCTCCTATCAGTATCTGCGAGCTGACCTCGGTGCACTGCTCAGGCAAAAAGGTGCCAACGGCTTTTGGATCGGCGTCAGCCAATGGCTCTCACCGGACAGCGTCCGAGTGTTTCATCGGGTACCTGCCGCCTTCGTGTTGGCTCTGGTCTCGACCCTGGTGATCGCCGTGCTTGCAACGGGGATACCCTTCCTGGCGCTCGCCGCTCTTTACCTTATCGTGGTCATTGGCGTCTCCGCAGGAACTGTGGTGCAGGCCAGGCAGCGCAGCCTGACGATGATCGCCCTGCCCGTCGTATTTGCCGCAATGCACATCTGTTATGGCGTTGCCACCTGGGCCGGCCTCGTTCGCGGCGCCTGGTTATCTGCCAGGGAGCGCAAAGATGACTGACCGGCCGCTGATCAGCGTGATCATAGCGGTCTACAACAGCGAGGCCTATCTGCCCCAGTGCCTGGACAGTGTCCTGGCACAGACCTATGACAATCTGGAGATAATCCTTGTAGATGATGGTTCTACGGACGCTTCGGGTACTCTCTGTGATGACTACGCTAAAAGGGACGCTCGCGTTCGGGTGCGGCACACGGCCAATTGTGGTGCCTCTGCGGCGCGCAATCTGGCGCTGGGCGAGGCTGGTGGCGAGTTGATTGGCTTTGTTGACAGCGACGACTTCATCGCCGCCGATATGTATCAGCATCTTTTTGAGTTGCTCAAAGACGCAAAGGCTGATGTTGCCCAGGTGGCCTTGATAGAGGCCGTCTCGCCGCTGCTGCCGGCCGGCAGGCCGGAGCAGGTCAGCGTCTTGGAGGGCGACGCCATTCTGATCCATTACTTGCGCAACTCCAACCTCAGTTTGCAGACTCGGTTGCACCGCCGCGAGCTCTTTGTTGATTTCCAGTTTGACGAGGGCAGGATCAACGAGGATCTGGTGGCCGGCTATCTGACGCTTCGCCGCGCCGAGCGGATGGTCATAAGCGACGTGCCTCGTTACTGCTACCGTGTCAACCGCCAGGGGGTAACCAACGCGCCGCTGCGCCAACGCGATTTTGACCTCTTTTTTGCCTGCGAACGCCTGGTTGCCCTGAGCGCCGATCAGCCCGACCCGCAGATTCGCCGTTTGGCTCTGGTACGGCTGCGCCGCGCGCCTTTTACGCTGCTCATCAAGATGGCCCTCTACGGTGCCAGTGCCGAGATTGACGAGCAGGCCACACAACGGCGGCTGCGCACCGAGCTGCGCCGCTCATACGGCTTTCTGATGCGCTCGCCGATGCCTGCAAACCGCAAGCTGCTACTGACGCTGGTGTTGATAAGTTACCCTTTGACGCGTTGGCTGGCCCGGGCGGCCTCGCCAAGTGCTACAATAATGCCGCCGAAAATACCGCTGTAGCAACAAAGGAGCTTGCATAACCATGGCCCTGCGCCTGCCCACCAAAGAACAACTGCAAAAAGATGGCTTTATTCTCTCAACCCTGGTCTCCCGTGACTTTAAATTGAGATATCGCCGCAGCGTACTCGGCATCATCTGGAGCGTCCTCAACCCCTTATTGATGATGGTGGTGATGGCCGCAGTCTTCTCCTTCATGTTTCGCTTTGAAATTGAGAATTTCGCGCTTTACCTGATTATCGGACAGACACTTTTTGGGCTGATGTCTACAGCCACTTCCTCAAGCGTGACAGCCATCATCGAGGCAGCTCCGTTGATTAAGAAGGTGCGCGTTAACAAAGTGATCTTCCCCTTGCAAAAAGTGCTATTTGAGCTAATTAATTTTTCACTGTCACTGATTGCAATTGTCGTGGTGATGCTCTTTTATCAGGTTTTGCCTACAATAAATATTCTCTTCCTGCCACTGCTGATGATCTACGTTCTGCTCTTCAGCTTAGGCTTGGCACTGTTGCTTTCGGCATTGGCAGTATTTTTTACCGATTTGATTTACCTCTGGGGTGTTGTCATTTTGGCCTGGACCTATCTGACGCCGTTATTTTATCCGGTGACGATGCTTGCCCCGTGGATGATGACGATCATGAACTTCAATCCGATGTATCATTATGTTACATATTTTCGCAATATATTGATGTATGGCACTACTCCGACGCTCATAGATAACGCCTGTTGCCTGG
>JAISMZ010000210.1 GCA_031276475.1 Coriobacteriales bacterium | reverse complement strand
CGGCAGAACACAAAAGAGTACGTCCCCTTTGTGTTCGTCGCTACCTCGATTACGCCGCCACTGCGCCTTTGCGCCCCGAGGTGCTGGCGGCGATGCTGCCCTGGCTGGGCCTGCCCGCGGCTGACCTGGACCGGCTTATCGTAGCCTCTGGGGAGCGTCCCCTTTCGCCCTCGCTCGCCGGCTTTGGCAACGCCAACGCGCTCTACGCCGAGGGCAAGGCGGCGCGGCAGGCCCTGGAGGCGGCACGGGCCAGCCTGGCCGCCGCCGTTGGGGCTAAACCCACCGAGATCGTCTTCACCTCCGGCGGCACCGAGGCCGATGCCGCCGCAATCGCCGGCATCGTGGCGGCCCTGCGCGCCCGCAAAGGCAAGGCCGCCGGCGACCACATCATCTGCTCGGCCTTCGAGCACCGCGCGGTGGCCAAGGCGGTGCTGCGGCTCAAGGCCCAGGGCTTTCAGACGACGATGCTCAAGCCCCGCGCAGACGGTTTCATCCACCCTGACGACCTGGCGGCGGCACTGCGCCCAGAGACGCTGCTGGTCAGTGTGATGCTGGTGCAAAACGAGATAGGCTGCGTTCAGCCAGTAGCCGCCCTCGCCGCCCTGGCACACGAGGCCGGAGCGCTCTTTCACTGCGATGCCGTCCAGGCTCTGGGAAAATTGCCAATAAATATAAATGATTTGAGCGTGGACGCGGCGTCCTTCTCGGCGCATAAAATAGGGGGGCCAAAGGGCAGCGGCGCGTTGTACCTGCGCGACGGCACAGCCTTTGAGGCCTTGCAGAAAGGCGGCGGTCAGGAGGGAGGCAGGCGTGGCGGCACCCAGGATGTCGCCTCCGCTACAGGCTTTGCCACCGCCGCGCAAATCGCCTGCGAGCCGGCCTACCTGCAGGCCGAAAACGCCCGCCTGGCCGGCCTCCGCGACCGTCTGGCGGCTGGGCTTTTGGCTGCGGATCCGCGCGTCGCGCTCAGCGTGCCAGTCCCCGCCGGCGACGTCAGCCAGCATGCCAGCGGCATCTGTTCGCTGTTGATAGACGGCCAGCAAAGCGAGATGCTGGTGCTGCGCCTGGACGAGGCGGGCATCGCGGCCTCCGGCGGCTCGGCCTGCGCGGCCGGCTCGCTGGAACCCAGCCACGTGCTCAGCGCGTTGGGCATTGGCAAGCGGCGCGCCCTCGGAGCGCTGCGGCTGTCTTTGGGTTGGGCGAGCAGAGAGGCAGACGTCGAGGCGTTGCTCGCGGCTTTCCCAAGTATACTCTCAAGATAGATTAATGGTACGTAAACCTTCATCCCCGTCCGCCTCCAAAACTTACCCGCGCTTTACAAGAACGGCTTACTTTTGCCGTATAATGGTATTATGGAGAAAACAGACACCCACACACATACGTTTTACTCGCATCACGGCGAGGGCACTGCCGCCGAGGTGGTGGCTGCCGCGCGGGAGCAGGGCCTGACCACGGTTGCGATAACCGAGCATCTGCCCCTGCCCGCAGGGGTTAACGACGACGGCACTTTTGCGATGCAGCCCGAGGACGTGGAGCCCTACCTGGCCAGCGTTCAGGATGCTCGCGCCGCGCATTCCGATATCGAGGTGATCTGCGGTTTTGAGGTTGACTGGCGCGAGGGGGCCGAGGACTATATCCTCGATTGGCTGAAGCGCTATCCCAGCGAGTTGCTGCTCGGCTCGGTGCATATGCTCAGTGAGGCGGACGGCTCGCATTGGGAGTTTGACCATCCCGCTTACATCGACGGTTGGGCCGAGCGCGGTGAGGAGCAGGTCTGGCAGCGCTACTTTGAGCTTTGGCGCGACGCAGTGCAAAGCGCGGTGCCGTTTCAGGTGATGGCGCACCCCGACCTGCCCAAGAAGCTCGGTTTTCGTCCGACTTTTGATGCCCGCGAGCTCTATGCTGCGATGGCCGAGGTGGCCGCAGCCGCCGATGTGATGGTGGAGGTAAACACCTCCGGCCTGCGCCGCGCGATAGCCGAGCTGTACCCTGCGCCGGAGTTGCTGCGTGCCTTTTGCGATGCCGGCGTGCCCTGCACGGTCTCATCTGACGCCCATACCCCCGGCGATGTCGGTCGCGACCTGCCCGCCGCCTGGGCAGCTCTTCGCAGTGCCGGCTATCGTCAGGTGACGGTGCCCACCCGCGACGGCGACCGCCGCGCGATTCTACTCGACTTCTGAGCAGTATCTTTCGGCACCAGAATGTGTTCATTTTGTGGAAACTGACACCCATCCAAAACACCCCTTGTCTGCGGAGTAAAAACGGTATATAGTATGTCAGATACAGATAAGGATCCGGCTTACAGGCCATGTTGCGCCTCGAAGGATTCCAATGCGGCGCGATTAGGACAGGGGGTAGCAAGGTGATGGATGAGTCCCAACCGAAGGCAGGCGTCCATCTGGGTGCGCAGGCGCTCTCAGCCAGCCAGACGGCCGGCTGCAATCCCGTCGCGCTGTGCACCGCAAAACGCTGTCGCCCTGACGGCGTTCAGCCAGGAAAGTGCTCCACTAGAAGGCAAATAGGGGGGGGGGGGGGGCTTTACCCACATTTTGG
>JAISMZ010000182.1 GCA_031276475.1 Coriobacteriales bacterium | reverse complement strand
AGGGACGGTTCATCCGTCCTGTATTCCGCAACAGATTGCGTGTTGCGACAAGCCCGTCATAAAACAGGACGGATGAACCGTCCCTGTGTCCGCTTCTGTGTCCGCTTTCGGATGAACCGTCCCTGTGTCCGCTTTTTGCGAGGCAGGTCGCCAACGACGAAGGTCGCCGGTTTACTCTACAATTAAAACCGCATACACGGCTCAAGCTAAGGAGAACTCATGACTGATAACACCGCTGTGGCTGGCTCGAACACTGCTCCGGGCGATGCCAGCACTGCCAGCACCACGCCGGCCACTGCCGCAGACACCCCGGGCGAGCGCCGCCTGCCCAAAATAACCGTCGTGGGCGCCGGTAATGTTGGTGCTACCACCGGGCTGCTTCTGGTGCTCAGGGAGCTGGCCGATGTGGTGCTGATAGACATAGCGGAGGGGGTGGCCCGTGGCAAGGCGCTGGACATCATGCAGATGCGCTCCAATGAGCGTTTTGGCCCACGTATCAGCGGCACCGGCAGCTACGCCGACACCGCAAATTCAGACATCGTGGTGGTCACTGCCGGTATTCCGCGCAGGCCGGGAATGACTCGCGAAGAACTGTTGGAGATTAACTCCGGCATCGTTCGCTCGGTACTCAATGGGGCCCTGGAGGCCTCGCCAAACGCCCTCTATGTCTTTGTCACCAACCCACTGGACGTGATGTGCAACCTGGCCTGGGAGATCGCCAGCAGCTCACCGGCGGCACTGCCGCCCGCGCGGCTGATGGGCATGGGCGGAGTGCTGGACACGGCCCGTTTCATTCATGCAATAGCCGAGGCCACCGGCGCCGAGCCAGCCGAGATTGAAGCGCTGGTGGTGGGCGCGCATGGCGAGGCAATGGTGCCGCTTGCGCAGAGGGCTCGCGTCGGCGGCCGCCCCCTCAACGAGCTGCTGTCCGCCGAGCAGATTAAAAGCGTCGTAGACGCAACCGTCAACGGTGGTGCGGCGGTGGTTGAGTTACTGCAAACCGGCTCGGCCTTTTACGCCCCGGCCTCATCAATCGTACAGATGGTAACCGAGCTGCTGCAGCCAACCGGCAAGATTCTCTCGGTCTGCGCGCGCCTGAACGGCGAATACGGCATCAGCGACGTGAGTATCTGTGTTCCGGTGCGGCTGGGCAAAAACGGTGTGGAGGAGGTCGTGGAGCTTGAGCTCGCACCCGCCGAGCTGTCCCAACTGCGCGCCTCAGCCGAGGCTACCAAACAGCAGCTGGGCAGGCTGTAGACCCCTTGAAAACCGCCCGCGCGCCAGCCTGCGGCCCATTTGCACTCATTTTGACCACAACCCTCATGGGGCACAGGAGGTCAGTAAGGCTGCTCGATATCGGCGTTGGCCCAGGCGTCATCGGCCAGGCCGGCAAAGCGGCGAAGGGCAAAGCGGCGGAGGGCAACCAGCGCAATCATCGCGGCGTTGTCGGTGCAGGCGGCGAGCGGCGGATAGAACACCTGGATGCCGTGATCTCCCAGAGTCTGCTCGTAGGCCGCACGCAGCGCTGGATTGGCCGCCACGCCACCGCCCACGCAGAAGCTGCTGACACCCGCCTCCTGACAGGCCGCCAGCGCCTTGGCAACCTGAACGTCGATGACAGCCTGCTGAAAAGAGGCCGCGATGTTGGGAATATTCAGGGAAGCGGCACTCGCGCCTTCTGGGTCATCTGCCGTCGCAAGTTGCTGGCGAATCCAGGTGATGACCGCCGTCTTCAGGCCGCTGAGTGAGAAATCATACTCGTGGCTGTTCAGCATGACGCGCGGAAAGTTGATAGCGGTCGCGTCACCGCCCTGCGCGAGTCGCGAGATTGCCGGACCGCCGGGATAGCCTAGACCGAGGGCCTTGGCGACCTTATCAAAGGCCTCCCCCACCGCGTCGTCCAAGGTCTGGCCCATGACCCGATAATCGCCCCAGTCGCGCACATGTACTAGCATAGTAGTACCACCACTCAGCAGAGCGGCGACGAAGGGCGGCTGCGGGCCGGCACCAGATTTGAGGCCAGGCGACTCGGCAAGCTTGTTGGCGTAGATATGGCCCTCCAGGTGATTGACAAAGATCAGCGGCAGGCCACGCGCCCAGCTCAGACCCTTGGCAAAGGCAACGCCCACCACAAGCGCGCCGATCAGGCCCGGGGCATAGGTCACGGCGATGGCACTGAGGGCGTCCGGCGGCGTAGCAGCCTGAGCAAGCGCCTGCTGAACAACGCCGGCGATGGTCTCGGTGTGCTTGCGCGAAGCGATCTCGGGCACAACGCCGCCAAAGCGGTGATGAAAGGCCACCTGACTGGCGACGACCTCTGAGAGCAGAATGCCTTCGCCGGCGATGACCGCGGCGGCCGTCTCGTCGCAGGAAGTCTCGATGGCGAGAATGCGGGGGACGGCGGCGGTCGTGTCTCGCGGCCAACAGCGCTGGCTGGCAGGCAGGCACAGCGGCCCGCTCATAACTATCGCGTCCTCACGGTGGGCAGCGTTTCGCGAACCGTCGCGGGCGGCATAGTAGCGTGGACGACGCCCCACCTCAACCAGGCCGAGCTCGCGATACAACGCCTGGGCGCCGTTGTTGGAGGCTCGCACCTCCAAAAAGACCTCGCTGGCCCCCAGCGCCCGGGCATCCTCCTGCAGACGCAACATCAGTTGGGTCGCAATGCCCTGGCGCCGGGCATGAGGAGCCACGGCGACACGCAGAACCGAGAGCTGCCCGCCAGCGATCTGTCCACTGGCATAGCCCAGCAACTCCCCATCACGCAGGGCCACCCAGCAGCTGCGGTCGCGACAGGCCAGCTCATCAAGAATCATCTGTGGCGACCAAGCCTCGCGGGGCTCCAGAAACGTAGCCGCCTCCAGCGCGGTCGCCGCATCCAGATCGGTGGCCGCCATCGGTCGGTAAACGACCGTGCCGTCGTCGGGGGCCCTCAACAGCGCCCCCTGCATCACCGGCGCCGGGCGCCTGCGCTCATTTTCCTCTGCGTCACTGAGGCGGGTATAGAGGGGCAGCAGCGACCCGGCGTCGCCCGAGCCCTGGGTTCCTTCAGCACAGGCAGCAAAAAAGCTATGGAGAATTCCGGCGCCGGTTGGACGCCATAGCTCCTCTGGTAATAACGCAAAGCGCGGTGCGGCAAACTGCTCCGCATATTTGTAGAGCCCGTCACCCAAAACCGGCAGCGACACAGCGGCGGTCTGCGGCTGCGGCGCAGAATTCTCGAGCAACGCGGATGATAGAGCAGGCCGATCCCCGCTGTCATTCGTCCCGTTCGCCCAATCAGCCGCGACCTCGGCTGCACGGGCTACGCTGTGGCAATCGAGGCGCCGCGCACCGTTTTTGCTGAGTTCAAAGCGGGCGGGGTAGACCTCCGCACGCATGGCGTCGGCAACAACACCGATCGTGCCACGCACGCCCGCCAACCAGGCGCCCCAGGCCAGCGCGTCCAGGGTGCCCACACCATAAAGCGGCACACCGAGCGCAACCGCAATGCCCTTGGCGGTGGCAATGCCGATGCGCACGCCAGTAAAGGAGCCGGGCCCCAGGCCAACCACCACAGTTGAGATGTTGGCAGGACGCAGCCCCTGGCGTTCAAACAACTCCGCGATGGTCGGCAGCAGACGACTGTTCGCCTGCCGGCGGGCCAGCTCGTCAAAAGACACCAGCACGCTGTTGTCGCCCAAAGCAGAATTGCCGCGGCCAAGCGCCAACGCTATCTGGTCGGAGGCGGTGTCAAACGCCAGAATCAGGGGAGTCGCAGCAGGGGCGGATAACATCATTCTCAACAGAATATATTAACTCAAGTACCGATACCCGTAGCTATTGCTGCCAAAGTAGCCATTAAACACTGCGACGATCAACGCTATGACGGCGATCGTAAAAAGCACTGAGAGGCCCAGACCAATTCCGTTCATGATCAGTCCCGCCGTTGCCTGCGAAGTTTTGCGCTCCTTGTTTGCCTTAAAGCCCAGCACCAGACCGATGATACTCAGCACCGTGCTGAGCGGGATGCTCAGGCCAGCCAGAACAAAAGAAAAGAGAATATTGCTCAAAGAGACGATGCCCAGCACCATCGACGGCGTCGCACCGCTGGGGGGTGGCACGACGGCGGGTCTAATCTGATAATAAGGATAATTATATCCGGGCTGTGGTTGATAATAGAAAGATTGCTGTGGCTGCTGATAGTATTGTTGTGGAGGCTGCGTAATCTGTTGCGTGGGCATTGTTGTTTGCTGGTAGTACGGCGGTGGCTGTTGCTGCGGTGGCTGTTGTGCTGGCTGTTGCTGCGGTGGCTGCTGATAGGTAAAACCGACACCGCACTGCGGGCAGCTCGCTGGCGTTCCTTCAAAGACATAGCCACAAGTTGGACACTGCATTGTATTCTCCCTTTCTCGGTTCTACAAAACGTCTGGGCCTTTCGCCGCGCAGGGACACTCTGGAGGAGCCGCGCTTTTTGCGGGCACCGGCGGAACAGTCGCCGATGGTGGTAATGGTGGCGGTGGTGACGCCGGCTTGAGGTAAGTATACCGCAAAAACGTGAGACCCCTGCAACGGCCCGGCCATCTCTGTTCTAGAGCGGAGTGGGGCGGTCTACTCCGAAACCTGAAAATCCTCGGGGGAAAGCGAGTCGAGGAAGGAACGAAACTCGTCAACCGTGGCTTCTTTTGTGCGGCCGGCAGTGTTAAAGTTGTAGGAGTGAGAGCTGGAGTTGAGGACATCTTCATCCACGTACAGGGGCGCAACGGCGCGCACGGCCAGCGCGATGGAGTCGCTGGGGCGAGCGTCCATGTTGATCGTTCGTCCGTCGCGACTGAGGTAGACCGTGGCAAAGAAGGTGGTGTCGGCCACGCGGTCGACGACGACGCGCTCCACCTTGGCGCCCAGCGCGCTGATGGTATTTACCAGCAGATCATGGGTCATCGGGCGTTCGTGTGTGCGTCCCTCCAGGGCAACACCGATACTGGTCGCCTCAGCCGGGCCGATCCAGATGGGCAGCACCCGGTCGCCCGTTGGCCCGTCGCCTTGCGGGCGCAAGACGATTACCGACGGCGACGGCGGTATACCTATGATCAACGTCTCAATCTTTACAGAAACCATAACTGCTCCTTACCGTTTTGGCCGGCGCTGCGGCACAGACGGTGGTTGATGGCGAGGCGGCGCAGGCGCGAGGCGGCGCACAATCGGACAACTTCAGGATACCACTCCCAGCATTTCTGGCAACTCCGCCGGGCGAGCCGCGCAGAGTTTGGCCCCGGCCTCAATCAGCCGCTGCTCGGTGAACATCCCCCAAAGCGCACCGACGGCCAGCATCTGAGCGCTGTTCGCGGCCTGCATGTCATAGGGGCTGTCGCCAACGTAGACGCAGTCCGCAGGCGCAAGCTTCATGCGCTCGGCGGCCAGCAGCAGCGCCCCGGGCCTGGGCTTGTGCTCGGGACAGTCGTCGGCACCAATCAAGAACTCCTGAAAGCGCTCCAGGCCAAAGACCTTGAGCCCGCGCCAGGCCAATGCGTGGCGTTTTGAGGTCACCACCGCCAGACGCAGACCGGCCGCACGCAGGGTCGTCAGGGCTTCCGTCACCCCCGCAAAGCTCCGCACCTGTCTGTCATGGACCTCATCGGTATGTTTGCGAAACGCCGCAACCAGATCGTCGGCGTGTTGCGGGCTGAAATGTCGCATCTGGTCGGGTAGTGGGATGCCCACCAGGTCAAGCATCTCATCGTCGGGCGGTGCCTCGCCAAGCACCTCGGCAAAGGCATGCTTAAAGGAGCCGAGGATCAGATCGCGGGTGTCCAGCAGCGTGCCGTCCAGATCGAAGAGCACGGCCCGCGCGGCGCGGGCTGCGGTTTCAGTCATCGTAGGCTCCCTCCTCGGACGGCGGATCGGCAGCCGGTGGCTTCGGGGAGGTTTCTGCGGCCCTCAGACGACGGTCGTCACGCACCGTGCCGCGCTGCAGACGTCGCGACTTGCCGCCCCCAGAAAAGCTTTTAGTGCGGTGGATCAGCACAGCGCCGATGGCAAAGGGCATCCAGAACACCAGCCCGCGGTAGACCAGCGCGATGGCGGTGCCCGCCGCTGTGCTCACACCATAGGCTGCCAACAAGGTCACCGTCGCCACCTCTACAAAGCCCACGCCCTGTGGCGTGATGGAGATCATCGCGAACAGCGTTGCTACCACATAGCCGCCAATCAGTGCGCTGGGTACCTCCAGTCCAAAAGCCACGCCCACCAAGCAGAAGCAGGCCAGCTCGCAAAGGCTTGCCAGAATGGAGTAGAGAAAGACAAAGGCCGCCTTTTTGGGGTTGTGACCGATGGTGCCGGCCGCCTCAGAAAAGCTCTCCACCAGCGTCTTTACCCAGGGCGCGACCTCCTTGCCCTTGCGAAAGCGCTGCGAGAGCCGGTTCACCAGCTTCTCGATGGGCGTTAGAAAGGCGACTACCGCGTCGGGGTTCTTGCGACCGATGACCATGATACCGGCCATTCCGCCTACCAGAAAAACTACAAAGAGTCCCACCAGAAACCAAACCGGATCGAGCTTTCCGGCAAACTGTAAGATAATAAAGCCAAATATCATAATAGTAAGAAAGCCTGATTCGATGGACATCTGCATCAGCAGGGCAGCGCTGGTAGCGCGTCCGGTGGAGATGCCGCGACGACGCGAGTCGTCAATGACCAGCATGGCGCCGGCAGTGTTAAGGGAGGGCGCGATAGTGTTCATGAAAAAAGAACCAAAGACCAGCGGCAGCGTGTCGCGCGGCCGTCGCTGCTCGCCAACGGTCTTAAACGCCGCCGCATAGGCAAAGGCCTGCGCCATGTACTTGCCCAGTTGGCTGACAATAGCAAGTACCAGCGGCAACACTGCGCCGGTCTGCATCGTGGCGATGAGTTCCAGGAACTGATCACCGCGCAGCAAAACAACCGCCAGAGCGATGACGATTACAACCCCGATGAGTAACTTGCGGATACTGACATTGCGCATAATGCTTGTAAGTATACCGCAAATGGGGGCGCAGGGTGGCAGGGAGTCTTGCCCCACTGCGGCTGGGCTGGCAAGACCTCAGATTTCCCGACGGCTTTCTATGGCACGGCCGAGGGTTACGGTGTCGGCCAGCTCCAGGTCGCCGCCCACAGGCAGGCCGCTGGCAAGACGGGTCGTCATTATCCCCAGGGGTTTAATCAGTCGCGACAGATAAACGGCCGTCGTCTCGCCCTCAACGTTGGGATTGGTGGCCAGCACGACCTCGCGAATCTGGGTGTCGGCCAGGCGTTGCAGCAGCTCGGTGATGGTCAACTCGTCAGGGCCAATACCGTCCATCGGAGATATCTCGCCGCCAAGTACATGATAAACGCCGCGAAATTCATCGGTGCGCTCAATGGCCGTGATGTCACGCGGCTCGCTGACCACACAGAGCAGCGTGGCGTCGCGCTGGGCGGCATCGGCGGCCTGACAGACCGGGCAGAGATTGTCCTCGGCATAGTTAAAGCAGCGCTCGCAGAAGCGCACGCTCCGCTTGACCTCAACGATCGTCTCGGCCAGGCGCTGGGCATCGGCGGCCTCGCTGTTGAGCAGCCAGTAGACGATGCGCTGGGCGCTCTTGGGACCGATGCCGGGCAGGCGCGCAAACTCATCGAGCAGGCGTTGGATGGCGTTGGACTGGGAGGGCATCGCAGCCGTGTCGCTCCCCTAAAACCCCGGCAGGCCAAGCCCGCCGGTGACCGCGTTCATCTTCTCAGCCGCAAGCTCCTGTGAGGTGCGCAGAGCCTCGTTAACGGCAGTGAGAATCATATCTTCCAGCAGCTCGGTATCCTCTGGGTCAACCGCCGCGGGGTCAATCTTGATGCTCTTGACGCTTTGGTCGCCACCAACGACCACCGACACCGCACCGCCGCCAGAAGACGCCTCGCATTCCAGCTCGGCGACTTCTTCCTGCACACGGTTCAACTCTGCCTGCATCTTGCGGGCCTGCTTCATCATCTTGTTCATGTCCATAGCCACAGGCGGGCTCCTTTCGCGTCCCTCGCGGTTCCCCGCTCTGCCAAAAATTCGTCTCCGCCTATTGTAGCTCAGTGGGCGGCAGGACGGGAACCTCTTCCAACAAGATATCGGTTCCCAGGCTGGCGGAAAGCATGGCGGCGAGATCCTCCTTGGCAGGTGCGGGATCGCCGGCAACCACATAGCGCAGCTCGCACTCGGTACCGATCAAGCGGCTGAGCGCCGTGCGCACCAAGGCCAGCTGCTCGGGGGCAGTGAGGGTCTTGCGGGCAAACTCCGCGCCAGCCGGCAGCTCAACGACGATAACACCGTCCTCGCCCAGATAAGCTCGCGAACCGCTCAGTCGCATCGCCACGCTGCGATTATCCTTCTTGATGGCCTCGATAACACGCGGCCAGGCGCTGTGAATGTCGTCGGCGGCGACGCGGTCGCTGGTGGGGAGTGGCGGGGGGGGGGGGGGGGGGGGGGGGGGGTGGGGGGGGGGGCGGGGGGGGGGGGGGGGGGGGGGGGGGGGGGGGGGGGGGGGGGGGGGGGGGGGGGGGGGGGGGGGGGGGGGGGGGGGG
>JAISMZ010000265.1 GCA_031276475.1 Coriobacteriales bacterium | reverse complement strand
CTGCGGCAGATATACGAGCAGATGCTGGAGCCCAAGGTGGTCATCGCCTGCGGCATCTGCGCCTGCTCGGGCGGCGTCTTTCGCGACTGCTACAACACCTTGGGCGGCGTGGACGTGGCCATTCCGGTTGACGTCTATGCCCCCGGTTGTGCCGTGCGTCCCGAGGCGATAATCGACGCCGTGGTTGCGGGCCTTGGTGTTTTGGAGAAGAAGCGCGCCGATTTTGCGGCCAGCGGCTCGCGTCTAGCTGGCAAAAGCGCCCTGCCCGCAGCTCCCACCGCCGCCAACAAGCTGGTCGACGGCATCAGCGTGCGCGCGGCTTTTACGGCGGCGGGCGCGGCGAGTGCGGCGGCGAGCGCGGGCGCGGCGTCCTCCTCCACAGCTGAAGGAAGCTCCGTCAAAAGAGACGAGGAGGCCCGATGAATCCCCAGGTCTTTAAGGACATCGAGCCCGCGCAGATGCGGGCCGAGGTTGAAAGTTACCATAGCCGCGGCTGGCGCTTTGTGCAGATCTGCGGCTCGACGCTGCCCGAGGGCGTGGAGCTGCTCTACTCCTTTTCTGACGGCGAGCCGCTGGAGAATTTGCGGATGGTGGTGGACAACGGCAGCGAGTTGCCGAGCATCAGCGACCTTTATCTGAACGCCTTCTTTTTTGAGAACGAGACTCACGATCTCTTTGGCGTCAGCTTTAAGGGCATCGCCATCGATTTTGGCGGCGAATTTTATACCGTCAGCGTGCCCACGCCGATGAATCCCGCCTCGGCCCAGGCGGCTGACTTTCTGGCTGCGGGCGCCGGCGACACCAGCGATGTCGCGGGCAGCGGCGATAATGAGGCTGCTCCCGACGCCGCGGGCGCTGCCGACACCACCCCAACCACCAACGACAACCCGGGAGGTGAGCTCTGATGGGCAAACGCACCGTCATCCCCTTTGGGCCGCAGCATCCCGTGCTGCCCGAGCCTGTGCACTTCGACTTGGTCATCGAGGACGAGAAGGTCGTCGAGGCCATTCCCCAGGTCGGTTTCATCCACCGCGGCCTGGAGAAGCTGGTTGAGAAACGCGACTACCAGAGCTTCGTCTATATCACCGAGAGGATCTGCGGCATCTGCTCCTTTGGCCACAGCCTTGGCTATTCCCAGACCATCGAGGCGCTGATGGAGGTTGAGGTGCCGCCGCGGGCCGAGTACCTGCGCGTCATCTGGCACGAGCTGAGCCGCGTGCATTCGCATCTGCTCTGGATGGGACTTTTGGCCGACGCCTTTGGCTTTGAGAACCTCTTCATGCAGTGTTGGCGGCTGCGCGAGCGGGTGCTGGACATCTTTGAGCAGACCACCGGTGGCCGCGTGATACTCAGCGCCTGCAATGTCGGTGGCGTCAACCAAGACATTGCCAACGAGGATCTGCGCGGTATCGTCCAGGTTCTTGACGGGATGCGCGGCGAGTACGACCAGCTGCTGAAGACCTTCCTGCGCGACCGCTCGGTTGCCAACCGCCTGAGTGGCGTGGGTTACTTAAGCGAGCAGCAGGCAAAGGAGCTTTGCGTGGTCGGGCCCTTCGCCCGCGCCTCCGGCCTTGCCGAAGACGTCCGCAATTTTGGCTACGGCGGTTACGGCGCGCTTGCGGCTTTTGAACCGGTTGTCTCCACGAGCGGTGACGGTTATGGCCGCTGCGAGGTGCGCGCTTTGGAGGTGTTGCAGGCTTTTGACATCGTCAAGGAGCTGGTGGACAAGATTCCCGACGGCCCGATTGACGCCAAGGTCAAAGGCGCGCCCGAGGCTGCCTCGGCCGCGGTCAGCCGTCTGGAACAGCCGCGCGGCGAGTGCTTTTACTACTCCAAGGGCAATGGCACCAAGTTTCTTGAGCGCTTTCGGATTCGTACGCCCACGTCGCAAAACATCGCCGGCATGACCATCACCTTGCAGGGCTGCGACTTGGCCGATGTGCCTTTAAACATCCTCACCATCGACCCCTGCATCAGCTGTACGGAAAGGTAGGATAAGCGTATGGGCTCCTTCCATCTGGCAAAGATGTCGCTGAAAAACCTCTTCTCCAAGCCGGCCACCCAGCTCTACCCCATTCAGAAGCCGGTCTACTTCGCGCGCACCAAGGGTCGCGTTGTCAACGACATCAAGCTCTGTATCCTCTGCGGAACCTGCGAGCGAAAATGCCCAGCCGGCGCCCTCAAAGTGGATAAGGCCGCCGAGACCTGGACGATCAATCCCTTTTCCTGTGTGCAGTGCTATAGCTGCGTGCGCGCCTGCCCCAAAAAGTCGCTGACGATGCTTGCCGAATACACGCCTGCAGCGACGGTTAAAGTCGCTCGTGTGGAGAAAAAACCCGAGTTGACACCCGAGGAGCGGGCTGCCAAAGAAGCTGCCGAAGCCGAGAAGGCGGCAAAGGTCGCCGCTGCCAAGGCCAAAAAGGCCGCCGGTTAATCATTGCAGCGCAGGAGCCGGGATGTTTATCAGGTAGAGGGCCATCAGCAGAGCGAACATGATGACGACTGCCAGGAACACCACCCACATTACGTCGGATGAGGCGTGGCTGAGCGCGCGCTCCAGCAGCGGATAGATGATCCAGACCATCAGTGTAGCCACCGCGCCGAAGGCAACAGCGTTTTGCAGGCAGACCTGTCCCATGAAGTTAAACGCCATGCCGGAATAATCCCAGAGAGGATAATGACCCGAGGCATCGGGTTGGTTGAGGATCATCCCCATGGTAAACTCGATCAGCGTGCAGAGCAAGGCGTTGGCCACGAAGCTGACGAACAGGGTGAGGATCGCAGCCAGCAGAGGATTGCGGTCTTTGAGCTGTCGCCGCGCCCAATGCGAAACGACGTTTTTTATCGGAAACAGCACCAGCACGCAGGCCACCGCGCCAAAGCCATAGACTAAAAAGGGATAGAGCCAATCGCTCCAAATCTGTGAAGTTGGATCATAGATTCCCGGCAGCAGCCCAAACCGAATAAAGGTGCAGTACAGCGCTTCCAGCCAGTGCCCAACAACGGAGAACACGCAAAAATAAATGATCAGATTGCGCCAGAAGGCCCAGGTTCGCGGCTGGTAGAGATTCTCGCTCTCCTTTACGTAGCTGTCGGCGGAATGCAGCGTGAAGTCCTGGGTGAGCACGGCGCGGGCGCGCCGCGAGGTGAGAAAATAGAGAATCGCGATGATGTCCAGCCAGCGCCCCTCGTCAAGGATGGAGCCGGGGTCAAAATGGCCCGCGATAATCGTGTCGCCCGCCAGTCCAACGACGGTGTTAAAGGCCGAGAAAGCGATGATCAGCCATCGGGCCGCGCGCTTGCGCCGGAGTATCATCCAAAACGCGGTGCCGCTGCAGATCACGTAGAGCAGCGCCATGTAGTCGTCAAAGGTGAATACGGCACGGCCTTTAACGGACAGGGTCAGCAAAAAGATGCAGGTTATGACGATCAGGAGGTAGTTGATCTGAAGCAGGCGCATAAACCCCAGCTTGTGGGGGTTATCAAAGCGTTTCTTGGAGATTTTTTCTGGCCTGTCTGACATTCTTGGTGCTCCGCGTGCTATCGTTACAGATAATGTCAGTATAACGTATTCTTACGCGTCTGCTTGCGCAGGACATAAGACATAGAAGAATCGTCCCGATTATGTCTTATGTCCTCACGTCCCCCCTTGCCGTGGTCAGCGACAGTCCGAGCAGCAGCGGCGCGGAATTGATGAAAGGAATGGCGTAGCGCATCGACTCGACGTCGATGCCGGTTTTTGGCGAGAGCAAAAGCAGCGCCAGCGAGACCAGCACCGGCACCATCAAGGCGCAGTAGCCGCGTGGACGCAGATGCGGACGGCCGTCTGCGCCAAAGCCGCGTGAGCGCGGATGGTTGTCTGCGCCGGGAGGGCGGTGCCTCCCCTGTGCGCCGTTTGCCTCCACAACTCTTTTTACAGCCCGCCGACGGCTTTCCAGCAGCAGCGACCAGCAAAAGGCCGGCAGCAACAGCAGGTAGAAGGCGGGCACGTAAAGGGGTATGAGCGGCGGTAGGGCGGCGACAAAGAACTGGATGGTGATGAAGACCGAGGTGACGGCCGTCAGCGCCTCGGGGCGATGGTAGTTTGGTACCGTGTCCGGCGGCCAGGCGGCGTGTTCTATCCAGTTCTCGGAGAGGTAAAAGACGCCGGCCTGCGCGTAGCTTTGGGGATAAAACCACGGCGACCAGAGCGCTCCCAGGGCGCGCAGGTAGGCATCGGGATGGCGCAGCCCCTGGGCCAGGTAGACTTTCAGATAGCGGCCGACCTGCTCGGAGTTGGGCCAGGCCTCTACGCCCTGGAGAAAACCGAAACCCTTCAGGGGATCGATGTTTCGCGGGTTGTAGCGCTCGCCGATGGTCTCAAAGCCAAACAGCTCGTCTATCACCTGGCGCTCGTCGTCGCTGACATCGTCGGGATTGTCGAGCACGTAGCGCGCCGTCTGCTGGTAGAAGATGCCGAGCATCTCAACCGGCGTGCCCGCCGAGATATTAAAGGCGGGAAAGAACAACCGTGGCAGGACGAGAAAGATGGTCAGTGCCGGCAGGGCGGCGGCAACCAGAAACAGGCGGATTTGTTCTCTATATAGAATAATAAGCAGCAGGCAGACGAGAACTACCAGGTAGACGCCCGTTTTCTTGGTCAGCGCCAGCAGCAGGCAGATGGCGACAAAGGAGAGCCTCCAGCGCCAGGTTCTAAAGGGGCGGTAAGGGCGGGACCGCGTCCGGAGCTCTGGTGGCCCGCTGGTGGCCTGAGGCCGTCCGCTCGTTTGCAGACTGCGGCTGAATTCATAGACACAGATGCAGAACAGCAGATAGAGCCATGAGAAGGCCGTCTCCTTAACCGGGATGGCGCAAAACCAGGCAAACAGGGGAAAGGCGCACCAGCAGATGAACAGCACGCGCACCAGCATTCGTGGCGCCTGGATGCGCTCCAAATAGTTCAGGGCAAAGCCATAGGTTGCGGCGCTGAGCAGTGACTCGATGACGACCAGCGTGAACAGCCCGGCATTGGCGTCGCCAAAAAGCGACCAGCCGGCCTGGACGATGAGCCCGTAGACCAGCATTAGAAAGACGGGGTGATGGTCGGAGTAGCTGGCATCTGCGGTGATGGAGGAGTACCCGTACATCGGCTCGCCAAACCATTGAGCCAGTTGGATGATTGTGTCATTAAAGAGGATGCCGGGGTAGACAGCAATCAGGGTAGGCAGCCAGCAAAGGAAGATCACCGCAAAGCGCACGAGGATGCGCTGGGCCGAGAAGCGCCCAGTGGCTGTGCGCGGCGGCTCGGCGGCGTGGGGCGCAACCGGCGGTGCGGCGTCGTGGGGCGCGACCGGCGGCGGGTTGCCGTCCGTGTTGGCCGGCGCGACCGGCGGCGGGTTGCCGTCCGTGTTGGATTTTGCGTCGGGCGCTGCCTTTGTGGCGGCATCGTCGCTCGCCGGGCCCGTCGCCGCGTCTGCATCCGCCGTCGCGCCGGCCCCTGCGGCGGCGGGCGGCACGGCCAGTGCACTCAGCGCGATAAACAGCGCGTAAGTGAGTGCCCAGATGCCCAGCCAGAGCACGGCTTCCAGCAATCCGGGCACGCTCCAGCCCTCGTTGTGGGAAAAGCCAATTGCGACAGCAATCGTCAGCGCCACCACCGCAGAAAGCAGCAGCGGGGCGAGGCCCCGGCGCTTACATCCGGCCAGCGAGAAGGCGGCCACCAGCAGCGCCGGCACCGAGGTTCTCCAAAACGATGTCTTATTTATGAATCTTAGCATTGTAGGTGTAATGGTAACTCAAAATGCGCTATACTTTCTTCATGACCGCAACTATGACACAAATTAAAGCAGGCGGCCTTGAACAAAGCCATTTTTTTAATGACGTCTGTGTGCTTGGCTCGGGCGTGACCGGTCAGGCGGTGGTACGCTATCTTCTCGGCCATCGCGAGCTGTTTGGGCGGCTGACCGTTTACGGCAACGCAACATCGCACGACGCGGCGCTCTTTTTGTGCGAACTGCCAAGCGATGTTGTGGTGCTGCCCGATGCGCAAGAAGTTACGGGAGCCTACGACCTCTGCGTTGTCAGCCCCGGTATCCCGCCGCACTCGGCGCTGTTCAACACGGCGCTGGCGGCCTCCCGGGAGCTGATTGGCGAGCCGGAGCTGGCCTGGCGGCTTTCCCCTGAACGTTGGATCGCCGTCACCGGCACCAACGGCAAGACCACTACCACCGCGCTGATCACCCATATCCTCAACAGCTGCGGTATCGCCGCACGGGCCGTGGGTAACATCGGGCGACCCTGTATCGAGGCGATAGCCGAGCGCGGGGCGGGGGAGTGGCTGGTGGCGGAGCTGTCGTCGTATCAGCTTTACACCACGCGCTGCTTTGCCCCCGATGCGGCGGTGCTTTTAAACATCACCCCCGACCACCTCAGCTGGCATGGTTCGCACGCGGAGTACGTGCAGGCCAAGCTGCGCCTGTTCGCCCATCTTGCCCCCGATGCTCCAGGCCCCCCTCTGGCGCTTCTGGATACCTCCACGCCCGAGGCCGCAGCCCTGTTTGCCGAGTTGCAACAGCGCGGGCTGCACCCGCAGCGTATCAGCGACGTCCGTCTGCTGCTGCGTGACTGCGACGATCCCATCGGCGACTCCCTGCGCATCAAGGGGCCACATAACCTCACCAACGCCAAGGCCGCCAGCGCCGTTGCCGCCTGGCTCGGCCTGCCGCCACGCGATGTCGCCACCGCCCTGGCCAGCTTTGAGCCGCTGGAGCATCGTTTTCAACCGCTCGGCGAGGTAGCCGGTGTTGCCTTTATCAATGACTCCAAGGCCACCAATACCGACGCCGCCCTGGCTGCCCTGCGCTCCTTTGACAAAGAAGATAGTGTAATAGCATTATTTGGCGGACGCGACAAGAACACCGAGCTCGACGAGCTGGTGACGGCCTGCCGCGGCGTTGCAAAGGCGGTGATCTGCTACGGTGAGGCCGGCGAGCGCTTCTTTGCCAGCTTCAGCGATAACGGCGACCTGAGTTGCGAACTGGTGCCCCATCTGAGCGATGCCTTCGAGCGGGCTTGCGCCCGCGCCGAGAGCGGCGACACCGTGCTGTTAGCCCCTGCCTGTGCCTCCTTTGACGAGTTTATAACCTTTGAACAGCGCGGCGCGGTCTTTCAGCAGATGGTGCGCGAACATGCTGCGGCCATTGACAAAGGAGTTGACAAAACAGAACCGTCCCTTTTGTCAGCTCCTTTGTCAACGGTCGCCGCCGTCCCAAAGGCCCTGCGATGACCCCGCGGCGCGTCCTCATCCCACGCATCGTCTTCATCGCCAGCGTCGTGGCGCTGCTGCTCTTTGGGTTGGTGATGGTCTACAGCGCCTCCAGCATCGTCGCCATCGCCGAGTACGGCAACAACAGCTACTTCTTTGGCAAGCAGCTGATGTTTGTAGCGCTGGGTCTGGTAATCGCCGGAGTACTCGCTGTGTTGCCCTACCGCGCCTGGACGCCTCTCAGTGCCTGGGGATTTTGGCTCGTGGTGATGGGCCTGCTGCTGCTGACGCTGCTCCTGGGCTTCGTCGGCCTGGGTGCGCGCCGCTGGCTGAACGTCGGCTTCACCTTTCAACCCGGCGAGCTGGCCAAGATCGCGGTGATGTTGGTCTGCGTCTTCCTCTTTTTGGAGTTTCATGCGCGGGGCTTCTCCAAAAGCTGGCTCATTCGTTTTCTCGTGGCGGTCTTGGGGCCGGTGGCACTGATCGCCCTGCAGCCCGACCTGGGCACGATAATTTTTGCTCTGGCCGGCACGCTGGTGATGATCTGGCTGGGCGGCATGCCCCGACGCCTGTTTTTCATCGCCGTCTCGGTGTTGGTGGTGATCGGCCTGATCGGCATTTCCCTGGAGGGCTTCCGGCAAAACCGCATCGCCTCGCTGCTCGACCCCTGGGCCGACCCGCTCGGTAGCGGTTATCAGGCGATCAACTCATTTTTTGCCTTTGGCGACGGCGGGTTGTTCGGCGTTGGATTGGGAAATTCGCATCAAAAATACTATTATCTGCCCCTGGTCGAGAACGACTTCATCTTCGCCGTCATCGGCGAGGAGCTGGGAATGATCGGCGCTCTCGGGGTGGTCGCGCTGTTTGCCACTCTGGTCTTCTCCGGCTTCTTCATCGCCCGCAACGCCGCCGACGCCAAGGGCCGAATGATCGCTGGCACCTCAACCATGCTGATTGGCATCCAGGCCTTCTACAACATGCTCTGCGTGCTTGGCTGGGCGCCAATCACCGGCAAGACGCTACCCTTCATCAGCGCCGGTGGCACCTCGATGCTGACCTCGATGTTCCTCGTGGGGATGATCCTCTGGGTCTCCCTGCACGCCAGCGAGCGCGACCCCTACGCGCGCCGCCGCGACGACCTGGTGATTCACGAAGGCGGTAAAAGTAAAACTCGTGGAGGAGGACGCCCCGCTCCCGCCCACGGCCGCTCCGCTCCGGCCGGCGCTCGTGCTGGTGCTGCTGCCCGCGCCGGTGCTGGCGCTGTCGCCCGTACCGCGACCGTTGGCAGGCCACCTGCCGCCGGTAAGTCCGCTCCCGCCCACAGCCACTCCGCTCCAGCTGCTGCTCGCGCCGCAGCCGCTGGCAAGCCGGCAGGCGCCCGCAAGCCTGCCTCCGCCCGCGCAGCCGCCAAACCAGCTGTCGCCCGCGCCGGCGCTGCCCCCGCTTTCGCCCGCAGCTCTGCCAGGCCGTCTCTTCCACGTCCTCGCCGAGAGGCTGAGATTCTCTCGCTGAGCGCTTTGCGCCACGACCGCTCGGGGCTGTTTGCCAACCGCGCCGCCCCGGTTCGCCTGAACAGTCCAGCTGTCAACCGCGCCGCCGCCCCCGCCGCCAACGACCGTCGCCCTGGCAAAGACCAGCGCCGCCGCGCCCAACAATGAAGTTCATCGTTACCAGCGGCGGCACCGCCGGACATATCTATCCTGCCCTGGCGGTGGCCGCAGAGCTTATCCAGGGCGGCCACGAGCTGCTGTTTGCCGGCACGCCCGCAGGCCTGGAGGCGCGTCTGGCAGCCGCCGACGGCCTGAGCTACAAGGCTTTTGCCGCCGCCGGCTTTAACCGCTCGCGCCCCTGGACCCTGCTCACCTCGTCGCTGCGCCTGGGTCTGTCCGGTGTTGCCGCGCGCAGCTGGCTGGCACACGAAAAACCGGCCGCGGTCGCCGGCTTTGGCGGTTACGCCTCGTTGCCCACGGCCCGCGCCGCCGCAGCGCTGGGCATACCACTGCTAATTCACGAGCAGAACTCCACACCGGGCTGGGCCAATCGCCATCTGGCCCGTCAGGCGCAGGCGGTGGCCCTGAGCTATGAGGCGGCGCGGGCGGCTTTGGCCGTGAACCCCGCCGCCCGTGTGGAGCTGACCGGCAATCCCGTGCGCGCCGCCTTCCTCAAGGCCGTTCAGCCCGGCGGCCGGACGCAGGCCCGCGAGGCGTTTCGCCAGCAACTGGGCATCCCCGCCCGCGCCCGCGTGCTGCTGGTCTTTGGCGGCAGCCAGGGCGCGCGCCATATCAACCAGGCCATCGTTGCCCTCGCGGGCGAGCTGATGGCCGTTGCTGGCCTGCATCTGATTCAGATCACCGGGCCGGGCGAGCTTGCGGCCGTTAAGGAGGCGCTGGCGGCACAGCAGGTGGTCGCCACCGTGCCCGCGGCTGCGGGCGTCGCCACACCCGCAGCCGCTGCCACTGCTGCGACTTCCTCCGCACCCGCCCTCGCGCCCTCAGCCCCCGCCGCTCCGGCCACGCCCGCCTCCGACCTGGCCGAGCGCTGGCACCTGATGGGCTACTGCGACGACATGGCGGCGGCCTACGCGGCCAGCGACATGGTCGTCGCCCGCGCCGGTGCCGGCTCGCTGGCCGAGATTGCTGCGATGGGTCTGCCGTCTTTGCTGGTGCCCTATCCCTATGCCACTAACGACCACCAGACAACTAACGCCCGTTCGCTGGTGGAGGCCGGCGCCGCCGTGATGGTAGGCGACGCAGAGCTGGACACGCCTCAGTTTGCCCGCACCCTGCTTGGCGTTCTCGCAGACGTGCAGAAGCAGTCAAAGATGCAGCACGCCGCCCGCGCTCTCGCCCCCGCCAACGCCGCCGCCACCGTCGCCAGGCTGCTGCTGAGCATTGCCGCGGAGCCTCAGGTATAGCGTGTGACAGGGGGACGTAAAAAGTGTCATGTGACAGGAGGACGTGTGACAGGGGCGTGTGACAGGGGTGTGTGTGACAGG
>JAISMZ010000138.1 GCA_031276475.1 Coriobacteriales bacterium | reverse complement strand
AGCGGAGGGTACACCCGATCCCATTCCGAACTCGGTAGTTAAGCTCCGCATCGCCGAACGTACTGTGGCGTCAGGCCATGGGAGAATAGGACGTTGTGCACATAGAGGGTGTTTTTTTGCGCCTACGTTCCCATGGCGTCAATTTGCGTAGCGCAGAGGCTGTGATATTATCGGTCCCCTCAGTAAACAAGGGGCTTACCTGAAAGGGTATAAGCATGGCAACATCAAGCATTGGGCAGATAGTGGTTTTGGATGACGATATGGCAGACCGGATGATAGAGTCCATGCAGACTGCCAACGACAGACCCTTTGGCCAACCCACCGGTATGTTTGAAGTGGCAAGCGACGATGACGTCAAGCGTTGGATTGCGGCCTTGGAACGAAAAAAGAAGCAGTAGTGAGTGACTATCAATTCAGGAAACTCGACTACTTTCTTGAATTCAGCAGTGATTTGGAGCTATTCGGGGCTGCTCCCAAGGAATTCTGTTGTTCCCGCGACCGACAACGGGAAGATTTCATTCACAACAAGTCAATACCTTATGAAAGAAGGGTTTCGGCAGAATCCCAACTGATGATGGTTATTTCAAAATGTACAAGGTTTGCCAAACTGCCATGACTCTTGCCTGGTCTAGGCGCACTCTAATGGAGAATTTTGCAGGCGTACGCCCGCCCAAGCCCGCTCCGACGGCTTCTGTAAACAGGAACACCCTGTATGTGCGCAACCTTGGAGCGGAGGGTACACCCGATCCCATTTTGAACTCGGTAGTTAAGCTCCGCATCACTGAACGTTAAGTGGCGTCAGGTCATGGGAGAATAGAATGCCCATCACAGAGAGGGTATGTAGTTACCCGGCCATTCTCTTCAATCATGGCAAGCACCAAGGAGGCATTAGTATCCGGCGGAATCCGGAAGTATCCGGAACAAGATCGGGAACGACTTGCGCCTCGCTACGGGAAAATCCGGATGAATCCTCAGAGTGGTCAACCGGGTTATCTTATGCAGGCGTAAACTCTGGTAACCTGCACACGAGGCAGCCACGACGAAAGCCGGTCGTGCTACAATGTTTGAATGAGAGAGAGGGCAAGCGCTATACACAGGCGGCCGACAAGGCGCAGGCCTCATTTGGCAGAGGAGCCGGCGATCTGCGAGCCGGGCACTTCCACAGCGCGATCCGCCCGCCTCGTCACCCGTCGTCGCACTGTGCGATCCGCCCGCCCCGATGATTCTCGTCGCCCGCACCCGCCCGCCCGCCAGGATGCTTCTCGTACTGCCCTGTGGCGGGCGTCGCTTGTCGCAGGTGGTGTTGCGGTGATAGCCGTGCTGCTGGTAGCGGTCAGTTTTTGTGCGCAGAGCAGGGGGGCTGTGGATAAGGACGCAGAACCCACTTGGACATCCGCCACGTTCTTCTCCACAGGTTTTTTGGCTTTTACCGTCTTGCAGCAGCAGGGACTGGCCAGCGACCTCTTGAGTGCGCTGTACTATTATGATGAGTCGCGACTTCAGCGTTATCAGGAGTTTCAGGCGCTGCACCCGGAGTATTCGGGGGATACGGTCGTCTGGATGGTTGGCTGTGACCTCGATCTGCCGGCGTATGCTCAGGGCATTCAGGCGAGCGACCCGGCTAACCTTTATGTTTTGGTGAACAAGCAGCACTGTCTGCCGGATTGGTATGCACCGGGCGATCTGGTGACGGTTGGCAATGCGCCGGTACGCGAGTTTTTGGTTGCGCCGTTAGAGGAGCTGCTTGCCGCTGCGGCTGCGGCCGGCGTCAGCATCTATCCGAGTTCGGGTTTTCGTTCCTTTCAGACGCAGGAGCTGCTTTGGAACAGCCTGGCTGCTACGTCAGGGGAGACCATCGCCGACGGTTGCATCGCTCGCGCTGGATTCAGCGAGCATCAGACCGGGCTGGTGCTGGACATCAACACCGCTGATTACCAAGTCTATGGCACTCCAGAGGATTTTTGGCTGGAGGAGCACGCCTGGGAATATGGCTTTATCGTGCGCTACACCAACGCGAATAGTGATATCACCCAGTATGTGGCCGAGCCATGGCACCTGCGCTACGTGGGGAAAGAGGTTGCACAGCTGATGCACGATGGTCAGATAGGCTCTTTTGAGGAGTACTATCTGAAGTACGTGTTGTATGCGCCGCCAGCTGATTGAGAGCTTATGAGAAATGATTTGCATGTCCGATTTCCGCCAGTTTTGTCTTGCGAATGCTTTAGACTGTTGGTATGGATAACGATTGTCATACTGAGCCTGCTGCCGCTGCTGTCTCCGGTGCCGGCGCTGTTGCCACTGGCGATCCTGCCGCTGTTTGCACTCCCACCGCCAGCCTGCACGACGACCACTGCGCCTGCTACGCTGCCCTCAGCTCGCACGACGCCCGTTTTGACGGGCGCTTTTTTGTGGGCGTTACCAGTACGGGAATCTACTGTCGCCCGGTTTGCCGAGCCAAACTGCCCCGCGAGGAGAATTGCCGGTTTTTCTCCAGTGCCGCGGCTGCCGAGGCCGCGGGATTTCGCCCCTGCATGCGCTGCCGGCCCGAGCTGGCGCCGGGGCTCGCTGCGGTGGATGCCCAGGGCAGCCTGGCCCGGCGGGCGGCCACCCTGATAGACGAGGGGCTCACCACCGTTTCGCTGCCTCGGCTGGCGGCGGCGGTCGGCACGAGTGAGCGCCACCTGCGCCGCGTCTTTGAGGCCGAGTTCGGCGTCAGCCCCGTGCAGTATTTGCAGACCCGCCGGCTGCTGCTGGCTAAAAGCCTGCTCACCGACACCCGCCTGCCTGTCACCCAGGTTGCCTTTGCGGCCGGCTTTAAAAGCGTCCGCCGCTTTAACGAGTTGTTCCGCGAGCGCTACCGGCTCCAGCCGCGCGACCTGCGCAAATCCGTCCGCACGTCGCTGCCGCAGGGCCCCGGCATCACCGTGCAGCTGGACTACCGCCCGCCTTTTGACGGGCAGGCGCTCCTCGGCTTTTTGGCCGGTCGGACGATCGCCGGCGTGGAGGCGGTGGTAGACGGCACCTACTGCCGCAGCGTGCGGATTACAGCCGAAGAAGGTTTGGAGGAGGACGCCCCGCCCACCGGCGGCGCGGGGGCCGTCATGAATACCGCAGCAGGCTTGGGCGCCGCGCCCGCGCCCGCGCCCGCTGGTCATGCCTCCGGATCGCCCGCTGCCGCCGCAGCGACCAGCGCAGCGACCGGCGCACGAGGTGTCGCTGACGGGCCGCGCGAATACTGTGGCTGGCTGAGTGTCGCAGCGGCAAAAGGCAAACACGCACTTGCACTAACGCTTTCTGAGAGCCTGCTGCCGGTCTTGCCTCGCGTTATCGCCCGCGTGCGGCTGCTCTTCGACCTCAACGCCGATCCGGCGGCGATCGGCGCAGTGCTGCAGACGATGGACGACTTTCGTCCCGGCCTCTATCGCCCGGGCACCCGGCTGCCCGGTAGCTTTGACAGCTGGGAGATGGCGGTGCGCGCGGTGCTCGGCCAGCAGGTCACCGTCAAGGCGGCCCAGACCCTCGCCCGCCGGCTCAGCGAGCGCTTTGGCACGCCCA
>JAISMZ010000082.1 GCA_031276475.1 Coriobacteriales bacterium | reverse complement strand
CCACGCCGGCCTTCAGCTTGGCGCGCATCTCCTCTTCACTTTGATCGATAAAGCCCTGAAAGACAACTTCGGCGATAGAGTCATGGTTAAAATAAAGCATCACCTCGCCGATAAGCCCTTCCGGATACAGGCAGGCTCCATAATCGTAATACCTCTGCTTTCCGTCGTCTTGTCTGACTACCAAGCCCCTGGCTACAACCATCAGCTTTTTTTCACTTCCCTGTACGGTACAGATGCTGCCTAAGGAAACAAAATTCGGTGCCTGCATATTTGCTCTCCTCCAATTATCTCTTCTTAAGGCTCAGTCCCTGGGCTGTGTCGCCCTTTTGTGCGTGGGCGCCGCATGCTCTCTGTTAAAAGGTCAATACAGTGCCTCATCTGCTCGATCTATCTCGCTTACAAACTTTCGCAGCCCTGATGTGCAGCTGCTTTTGATTATCTGCAAAGGCTCGCATAGCGGCTTTAGCTGCGCTTGCATGTTTTGCAGGCGTGATCTGAGAAGCTCATCGCAAATCGCCTGCTGCATCACGTAGTTCAGTATCGCATCATAGCGGGCGATGGCCTCGGTAAGATTGTCTGCCATAATCTCTACGGCTCTTGCGACATCCCCGCCCAGCTCGCTGTCTACCACAATCAGATCCTGATCCATACTCCACTCAATCCTCCTCAGGGTAGGTGTTGTACGCATATTGCAATGAGCGCAACTGGGAGCTAAGCGAGCCGATCTTTTGTCTGGCCTGTTCTATCTCACTGGCTACCCGTTGCTTATTGCGCTTTGTTTCAGCAAGCGCAGCAGCGATGTGTGAATTCGCATTAGAGAATTCTCTTCCGCTCAATGCCTCAGTCATCTTGCCGTGATACATTCGCGCCGTCCTCATGGTGGTGGCCAGGCCGACAGCTACTGGCAGGCGACTGCGCTGTCTGATAACAGACTGACAAAACCCTTCCTGGAGTCTTTGCACCTTGGTCTGCAGGTCGCAAAGCTCTTCGTATCGTCGCTCAAGTCGAGCAAGCTCGCTGTTTGCCTCTGAGATGCATGCGCGCTTTTTGTTGATGTCACACAAAAGCTGTTCTTTGCTCATGGTCTGATAGCACGCTCCTTTTGCACCTCAGTGCTGACAGCGCCAGGAAAGTTGCGTTTTACGTATTGTTTGGTAGCAGTGTCCTTAAATACCAGTGCCGCACTTGCATCTGCCGCTTCAAACAGGTTTCTCGCGTTGATAAGAACCTGGATAGTCTGCTTAACCAGCTTGTCCATCTGCGCCACGCTGTATTGCAGCTCGCGATGGATTCCCCTGATCTGAGTAAGCGTTGCTCCTTTGCTTTGCACAGTAAGTCCCGCTCGTGAAGCCGCGGCGTGCCTGTCCAGCTCGGCGCCGAGCCTACAGAGGTCTTTAAGCGCATCGTCTATACCTGAAAACTTCACGCGTATAGTCCCAACGCCAGATCCTATGCTCATACCATCACCATCCGATCTCAGTGCCCTTTGCCTTTGGTATAACGAGCCGCCCATCAGCAGGCACATCGCCTGCTGATGGGCACGGTTGCCACCGGCCGCAAGGTCGCTTTGCAAGTTGGCGCGAGGCAGGGCCGCTGGCTGAGCTGCGCTGTGTTGCCAAAGTCGGGCTGCTGGGCGCGCCGCTTCAGCCCGTAAAGCCGGTTTGCAGGGCTGTGCGCTTCCTAGCCGCGAAGCTGGGCTGCTATCTGTGCGTCGGTGTCGCGCAGTACAGAGGCGGTCTTGTTCAAGGCGACGGCTATCTCTTCGATAAGCTCAGAGGCACGCTGAAAGGAGGGCTTCAGATCGCCTTGCCAGCGCTCCTGATAAGAACGGGCGGCGTCGCCTTCCCACTCTCCCATCAAGGTGTTAAGCATCTGGTCCATACGGGAGATGATGTCGTTTACTTCCTGTTCGCGCTGACGGTACTCGCCGGCACGCTGGTCCATGACGTCGGGGGTTATTCTGATCTGTCCGGCCATTGTTGGTTCCTTCCTGTTGTGGGATGGGCACGATTACCCATTCCCGGTCTGAGCTGTCCTGGTGCTTATCTCAAAGGGCGCCTGGCGCCCTTTGAGGGTAGGACGTACGAGAGGGCGTGTGGGTTTAAAGGAGTTTTCGGCATGGCGGCAGGCGGTGTGTTTGAGACGGTAGACGGCATGCCTGCCGCAGCGGGCGGAAGAGCGGGACGTGGTGTTTCCAATGCGGCGTTAATTCTGAGTATATCTGTCAGTATAACTCTCCTGGTCAAGAAACCGGGCTAAGTGACGCTGCCAGGCTTTCGATGGTTTTTCGCACCCTTATGAGACTTGCCGCCTGCTTTTGAAAGCTCGCCGCGTATTGCCTGTCCAACAGATATACCTGGTTAAAGACCGATTGGATCTTGGCCTCGCTGATGTTATTGATGTCTATGATTTTGCGATGATAGTTTTTTACCTGGGAGAAGTTACCCAAAAGACCCGGCAGTGCCGCATGGGCGGCCCGCTCGGCTTGATACCATATATCCCAGCGGGCGATATCTGTGGGCCACTCGGAGCTGACCTCGTTAACCAGACGCAACAACTCTGTTTTTTTGGCCTGCGAGAAATCCCTGACTGTCAAGGCGGCCGGAGCTTTGAGCAATGACGCCGCGCTGCTGCCAGCATCTGCAAGCCACTGGACAAATCCGTTGATCTTTTGAGCAGCGAGATTTGTGATCTGTGCAGCCCAAGAAGCGATCTGAACAATTGTGATGCCCGCCCATATGCCTGCCTGTACGGCGGTGTCTTTTATCCACCTGTTAATCTGTGTAACTGTATCCGCCGACCAGGCCACTACCTGCACGACCGTATCCGCTGTCCATTTACCAACTTGGATGGACGCGCCTATCATCTGCCGCGTGATCTCTACGACCGTGTCCTTGGCCCAGATACCTATCTGCACCGATGTGCCTATTGACCAGGCTACTACCTGCACAACGGTATCCGCTGTCCATTTACCCACCTGAACAGCGGCGCCTGCCATCTGCCGTATGACTTCTATGGTCGTGTCCTTGGCCCAGATACCTATCTGTATGGCCGTATCTGTTGCCCAGGTGCCAATCTGTATGGCCGCTGCTGTTGCCTGCTCTATAAAAGCAGTGAGTTTTTCTCGGATGAACTCCCCGGTTGCCAGTACAACGATAGCGCCAATCAGCAGCGCCGTTGTTATCAAGGCGGCGCTGGCAAGGCCCGGGATGGCCAAAGGCAAGACGCCGGTTACAACCCCGCTGATGATCGCGCCGACGACTCCCCAGCCTAAAGTAGTCAGCTCGCCGTTTTCATCAAACATGGCTTCATTCATACTGGCAAAGGCATCAGCTAGCACGGCAAGAGCCGATACCAGTGCATCACCGAGCTCTCTGGGCAGATGATCTAAGCCGCGGGTGGCATAGTCCATGATCATTGCAATGAGATCCTGATCGCCCCGAAGGGCGCTGCCGTTTTCATCAAAGATCAGGCTTTCGGTGGCGTGTTTGCCAACAAAAAGGTAAAGCGCAACGTTAAAGGGATTAAGCTCCGGTTTGACTTGCAAGTATTCGATATCTATCCCCGGCAGTGCGTTGAGCAGGTTGCCGACCAGGCTCCAGCGAAAATGGATTCCCTTGCCGGCTATTTTAGCTATCTCAGCGGCGTGCTCTTTAAGGTATTCATCTGAGACACCGGGCCCGTCAAAATTGGCAAATTGGGAAACTTTATCGGCAAGGCCGAGGTAGGCCATATAGACAGCAGCGTGCTGAGCCAGATTCCCTCCCAGTGAGTGGCCGGAGAAGGCTATTGAGTTGGCGTCCCTTACCTCCTCCATCTTCAGCAGATCATATAAAAACCGCTCGGCTTCGCCCTGCTGTACGGTCAGCGTTGAGTTAAGCAGGCCAAGATCCGCATCGACCCAGTCGAGCTTGAGCTGCTCGGTGTAAACCTCCTCAGAGCCAC
Source organism: Coriobacteriales bacterium (assembly GCA_031276475.1). Lineage (GTDB taxonomy): Bacteria > Actinomycetota > Coriobacteriia > Coriobacteriales > UBA8131 > JAISMZ01. The sequence continues at coordinate 453 of JAISMZ010000082.1, read as the reverse complement.
GAAACGAGACGATTATCTCTCCTTCGCCGGTCTTAAAGGCACAGCCGTAAAAGCCGGTGGTGGCGTTCGCATTTTCAATAGCGATCACCTCCCAGTCCTTGATCCTTTCCCATTGCTCGGCGCTGATGTCTCTCAAGGGGTCGTATTTGCCAAACGACTGACTGGCAGGTGTTGCCTCTAATACGTTTTCTAAAGTGAATGGCTCGACCTCTCCTCCCTTATTTTTTATTCTTCGGTTCACCTCTTCGAGGTTTTTCATGCCCACATCAAGATCCGCATAGGCCGCCTGAGCTGCTGCCAACAGATCCTCGTCTGAATATGTTGTCATGATTACTCCTCATCCCAGTCGCGGTTTGCATGATCTTTAAACTCCTCAACGCCATTGGAGTTAACTGCAAGACTAATACGTCCATTGGCCAAAGACGACTTGCCCGGTATTTTTTGTCTGAACTC
>JAISMZ010000073.1 GCA_031276475.1 Coriobacteriales bacterium | reverse complement strand
GTCTCCATTGTGAATATAAATTGTATGCTCGCTGTCAGAGCCTTCAATTAGCCAGAATATTCGATCCGCAAGTGCGTTGCGAATTGATAAATAATCAAGATCGGTGAAAACTGCGGCAGTTGCAATCATTGCTACAATTCGTGTTTTATCTGTATCCGAAATATCATAATACAATGGTTTATCCTTTGGCAAGAGACTAAGCTCCAGTCCCTGTATCGCATTAATTATTGTCTTTGTATAGGGACTGTTAGTTTTAAAATGACAATGTTCAGGATCATCCGCTTCAAGTTGCGCCATTTCGGCACCATCAGCTTGATCAGCTTGCAGATTATCGCTTTCGTCTGATACCTCCGAAACGGGTGTGGCGCTATTTTCAGCAATCTTAGACCCCTCAGATGCCGTAACCTCTTGCTTTTGTCTTGGATCCAGTGCTTCGTCTTGCGCAACATTGAACGCTTCCGAAGCGACACCGTCCACTACTTTCGCCCGATCTATAACTTGTTCGCTTTCTGCCAATGTCGCCCATCCGGTGATCTTACTCATAGCCTTCTCCTTACCTTCATTGCGAGCGCGGGCACTGTGCCGCCCATAGTGCCCAAGGACTTGCATTAATGAATATTGAGTTTCATTGGAAGGATGTTCTGAAAAGAACACTGTCGACAACCAGTGCGCCTCTTCGGATAATTAGAAGAAGGACATCCACCAATGGTCGCCAAAACCGCAAGATGATCCCGTAAGAACGTCTCTTGAGAAGGCAGATGTCCTTCTGCTCGGACGTACTTACAGGTGTTATTTAAAAGTGGACGTGCGGTTTTGGCACTTCTGATGATAACAGGATGTTGCCCTGATTGCAAATCTGACTTTGTCACTGTGTAGATTGTGTGTGTAAGCAGATGAACCATCCCTGAGCAGACACAGAGCAGGCACAGGGACGGTTCATCTGGAGCAGACACGGGGACGGTTCATCTGTCCGCGCTGCGTTCGCCCTGTGCTCGCGGCGCCCAGCAGGCAAAAATATACTTGCTAAAACCAAAAAAGAAGTGCAACACTTTAGCGAGCATGGTTGCCACCAGCGAACAAGGCTTTCGTTACTCACTGATCGTTTCTATCACTGCCTCCCATTTATGTTGCTGGATCATAGCCTCTTGTCATGCTTTCAGGAGTTATTGCTAAAAATTTACGCTTGTGTATCAAAACTGGCCTATTTTGAAGGGTTTTGCGATGATTTTCGGGATTTTACGGCCATACACGAGGGCGAATGGCTTGTTTCCATCTGTCAACGGTAGGCAAGTAAAAATAAGCTGCACACAACCGACAAATTTTAGCAAGATCTCCGGAAATCAGTGCAAATCAACGCACAAGCGTAAAAAATTAGCAGTCGTCCCCCCAAAAGCGGACAGATGAACCGTCCCTGCATCCGTCCCAAAAGCGGACAGATGAACCGTCCCTGCGTCCGTTCAGATGAACCGTCCCTGCGTCCGTCCCTGCGTCCGCTCCCTTTGTCCGTTCAGCAAGTCATGCCCTGTCAGACATCGTTTGCCGTTGCCTGCAGGAGAAGCGACGACTGCTCGGGCCTGAGCATCCGCCAGGCGAGGTCGGACATTTTATCCTGCCTGGCGCCGCCAGCGTGTTGCAAGAACAGCAGGGCGCTCAGCTCAGGGTAGGCCTTGGCCTTGGCAGCATAGTCCTTTTGGCTATAGCCCAGCGGCAGCTCGGACTCTATGCGCCGGTTGAGCTCGACTGTCTCCTCAAGGATGCGGGCGTGGTTCGCAAGCAGCTTCTTCGCGTAAGCCAGGAGTTGAGCGGCGATCTCATCCGGCAGGCCCTGGGCGGCCTGCTGTACGGCAGCGATGCCGTCACGGTAGAGCAGCTCGTAGATATTGCCGGTGGTCAGACTGAACAGGGCATGATGCAGGCGGCGATAATACTCGCCCTTGATCTTGATCATCGCTATCTCGTCAAAGACCCCTCTGCCCAGATAGCGTACCACGTAGCCCTCGCTGTCGTCGGTTATCGGTGCCGCCAAAGCCTCGGCCAACGACGCAGCCTGAACGGCTTTTACCGGTTCAAGATACGCGCTGAGTTGTGGCCACTGCTCAGCGCCGGCGTAGATGCCCGTGCGCTTATCAACCGCACCCAAAAAAACCAGTTTATCCTGCGTATAGGGCAAAACGATGGGGTTGCTCGGTCCTATCCACTCAAAGAGGAAGGTGTTACTCAGGGCCTCCGGGTCATAAAGCAAACGGCGGATCTGTGGATAATCCACGTGCCGGTGCAACCAGGCGCTGGCCTGTCTGGCCTGCATACCGTCAAAGGAGCCGCGCGTGGCGATATACAACTCACCACTATGGCGGTACGCGATGGCCAAAGAGCCGTCCAACTTCTCGGTTGTAGCCACGGGCGCATGCATATCCAACTCGGCATAGTCCTGGGCAATGGAGTTATTTTCCTCATCCACAAGTTTAATCTTTCCCCAGTCAGAAAGCGTGGCCTGCTCGGCAGTGAAGAACTTGGCCCAGGTCAGCTCCTCAATGCGTGCATCAGAAGCAGCTAAGTGCCTGCAATGCCAACCTGAATCGCGGACTATCAGCCCACGCGACTTGCGCGTGGCATCCGTCCAATGGCCGGAGAACTGGGTCTTTTGCGTGTAGTTGAGTATTAACAACTGCGCGTCATCCGAATGCGCGCGCACCGAGATATATCCCTCGGCAATATCGCGGTTCAATATACCGATGTCCAGCAATTCAGACAGGTGGCGCATAACTCTCTTCCCCTTTTCGGCTCCTGCGACGCGATAATTCGGTTCGTCCCTTCTTTGCAGTAAGATATCAGGAGACGCGGTAGGTACTCCTTGCGTCATAGACAAGGCATCTTGTAACGCCTGCGGATCAAAACCGAAGGGCAAACCAGTGGTTAAGCGCCTATTGTACTACAAGATTGTTGCCGGTAGGATTGTCTCTTTCATCCCCATGTTCTCCCTTGCGTTTTTGCCGTCTTGCACCTGCCTGGCATCAAGTCGGCGTATAATACCAGCAAGCGATCCAGCAGACGCATTCGTTGCCTGGCTTGGATAAAGGCGGCTATGGCACAAAACGCATCTATCTGGATAGATTGGCACACAGCTGTTAGACTACCCGGGCGCTTGAAGGCAAGGCTGCCTGGGCGCAGGCATTGAGAGGAAGGCTTTATGATCACCCCCATTAAGACAATCTATCTAGCCGGCGGCTGCTTTTGGGGCGTGCAACACTACCTGGAGCTGATTCCCGGAGTCGTGGAGACGTGCGTGGGCTATGCCAATGGCAGCCTGCCCGATCCCAGCTACGAGCAGGTCTGCACCGGCACGAGCGGTCACGCAGAAACGGTGGAGGTGCGCTACGACAGCCAGCGCCTGAGCCTGGACGACCTGCTCTGGCTGTTCTACGAGATCATCGACCCGCTGGCCAAAGACCGCCAGGGCAACGATGTAGGCCCGCAGTATAGAGGCGGCATCTACTACATCGACGCAACCGACAAGCCCACAATCGAGCGCTCCTTAGCCGAGCTGCAAGACCACCTGAGCGCGCCGCTGGCCGTTGAGCTGGCTTCTCTGACCAGCTTTTATGCCGCGGAGGACTACCACCAGGACTACCTGAACAAGCATCCCGGCGGCTACTGCCACATCCCACCCGAGCGCTTTGAAAACGTAGAGCAGCGCCTGGCCCAGGCAGCTGCCCTGCGCGCCTTAGACCCGCTGGCCTACGCGGTTACGCAGACCGGTGCTACCGAGCCGCCCTTTGCCAACGCCTATCACAACCACTTTGAGCCCGGCGTCTACGCAGATGCCGTCAGCGGCCAGCCGTTGTTCTCATCAGAGGATAAGTTCGACTCCGGCTGCGGCTGGCCGGCATTCACGCGCCCGTTGGATCCCGCGCTGCTGCATGAGCTGCCCGACCACACGCACGGCATGTCGCGCACCGAGGTACGCGCCGCCAACAGCGGCTCGCACCTGGGCCACGTCTTTGACGACGGCCCCGCCGAGGCCGGCGGCAGGCGTTACTGCATCAACAGCGCCGCTTTGCGCTTTGTGC
>JAISMZ010000020.1 GCA_031276475.1 Coriobacteriales bacterium | reverse complement strand
GAGTAGGTATAGGTTCGCGTTACGGTGTAGCCGTCCTCCTGCCATTGCCACTCGCCCTCGTGATAGGCCTCGCGGTTGATTCCGTCCAAAAACTCCTGATAGTCAAACAGCATAGTTCTTCCCGCTTCCTTCTCTGTCGCGCCAGACTTTTCCGGTCGCGTTTTGGTCGGAACTCAAAAACCAGCCATCAGGTTTAGCAACTATTGCCTACTCCTGCGCAGCGATTGCAAACTATCCTGAATCAACAGCGCTGACTATAAAACCAGAGGCTGTTTGCTGTCATTAAACCGCCCTACCCATCTTAGTTTTTTTTGGGTTTTTGCCTAAGTACTGAGGTGTGATATGGCTGCAAAACAAGGGTATCTACCTGCCATTTTGCCTCACCAACCAATAATGGCCCACACGGTACCTGAAAAACTGCAAAGCTTTAGATATCCAAACGGACGTCTTCGATGATGTCTATCGGTTCCTGACGGGAGTGCACGCCCATCTTCTGATAGATATTGTAGATGTGGGCCTTGGCGGTATGCAGCGAGATCACCAGCTCCTGAGTGATGTAATCGGCGTTTCTGCCCTTGGCCAGCAGCATCAAGACCTCGGTTTGGCGCGAAGTCAGATTGTAGGCGGCGGCCACACCCTCACAGCGGCGACGCCACAGGCCGGGAGTCACCTTGTCCGCCTCGGGCTCCTCGCGCACCTCCTCATCCTCGTTGCTGTCGTCCTCGAGGTTTACGGCATAGATGCCACCGATCTGGATGTTGCGATCGTCTATCGGGTAGCTGTTCTCCATTTTTACCAACACCGTAACAGCGATGAAAAACAGTATCAGAGTAAATATCACGACAGCCAGCGTGGATTCTCCAAAAGGTTGAAGCCAGAAGGCTGCATAGCCACAGACAAAGCCGAACAGGATTCCCAGATAGCTGAAGATGCGACCGATGGCAAAGGTATACATCGGCGAGAGCTTAAAGAGGTTGATGTGCTCGGAAAGCGCACCCAGACCGTGCAGCACCGAATGAACCATGCTACATATGAGAATAACAGAACAGATCATTTTACCCACGTCACTGATGAACAGCAGCGGCAACATGCCGATGGCCGCAAACAGCAGGAGGCTGCGCACCATAAAGTTCTCGCCGAGGCGCCGCCAACGCACCGTGTCAACAACCATTACGATGGCCACAATAAAAACAAAGAGTACCAGCACAAAATTCAAAACAGCATCGTTTTGGCCAAAGGCCATGAGCCAGGAGAGGCTAAATCCCAAGGCGCAGGAAGATGCTGCTGTAGAAAGCACCGGCTTCCAGGAAAGCCGCATCCGCGACAGTGAGGTCTTCGCGTCGATATATTCCAGATTCATGAAGAAGCGGTCGTAATTGCGCAGGAACAGGAAGAGCATAAGTGATGAAAACGGCATGGCAAAGACCAAAATGAAGCGATATTCCACAGCTGTTACCAGATAGCCGGCAAGCCAAAGTGCTGCGAGACAGGCTGAAAGACCAAAGAACAGCTTAGCCTGACCGACCTTCAGAGAGGCTACAAACTCACTCCAGATAAGCACCAGCAAGGCCAAACCTACCCCGGTAAGAGCCCAGGTCAGGTAATAGACGGGCGAATTTTGTGGAAAGAAATCCAGAAGCTCAATCCAGAGGTTAGAAAGCGATAGAATAATAGCCAGAATAGGAAGAGCCGGACGCACCTTAAAAAGAAAACCGGAAAACAAGATGGCCAGCCCCAGTGCGCCAATCACGCCCAAAGTCATAATCACATGCAACAGCATCGACTGCGCATCCCCTGCAACCAGCTTGGCTGAGAAGAGCGAGGTGCTGAACAACAAAAAGAGCCAAGCGAGGGCGAAAGAATAACCGAGTACCCCAATGGCTAAAAAGAAGTCTACGACTACGCTGCCTTCCTTCTGTCGTTTGATGATGGCCGGCTGCTGCTCTCTGTTATTCATCGCTCTCTCCAGACACCCGGGTCCAGATATCCGACACAGCCTTTCGCCTCAAAGCACAGCTGCGCTTTGAGGCGAAAGGTGGCCCGCCCTACTCCGGTTTTGAAAGCAGAGCCCAGCGCGTCTTACCGTCGATCTTTTTGACCATCTCCTCAGCCTCGCCAAAGTACAGGCACCAGGCCTGGCAAGCCTGCACGCAGGACGGCAGCTTGCCCGCGGCAACGCGTTCCTCGCAGAAGTTGCAGGCCCGCGTCAGCACGGGGTTAAACACCCAGTCGTAAGGTTCGCCGGTAAGTCCGATGTCGGTCCTGAACTCAATCGGACCAGCTTCGGTAACCATGATACCGTACTCGCCTTTGCCTAGTCCCCGTTCATTGCGGCAGGCCAGTTCGCAGGAGTGACAGCCCGTGCAGTACTCGTAGTTCACAAGCAAGGTCTTCATAGTCTGATCCCTCCTAATTGATGGTCGTAACGATTGGCTCTTCGATATACGGATAGGGCTTTCCGGGCTCATAGGCAGCAAAGTCGCCCTTCTCGGCAATAACATCGTGTGGCAAAACATCGCCTGGCTGAACTGGGTATATCTTGCAGAGCATGCTCTTGATCGGGTTGCCGATACCACCCTGGCCAGTGCGGAAGGCCTGCGTCATGTTGTTCAGGTTGGACTCGTAGGTGCCATAGTAATTGGGACCAGCCCCGTCCTGCTCGGGGAACCACCAGCCATGCTCGGCGTGCACGCGTCCGGGAAGCACCTCGATGGTCTCCTTGACTTTTTGTTTGCAGCGTGCACCACGGCTGTTCTCCATCCAGATCCACTGACCGTCCGAGACGCCGTATTTCTTGCAGTCCTCGGGATTTACCATGATCAGAGGATCGGGGTGAAATTCGCGCATCGAGGGCAGCTGCCGATGCTCGGAGTGAAAGAACTCAAAGGAGCGACCACCGCCGGAGAGTACCAGCGGGAAATCCTTGTAGGTTTCGGGCGTGGAAAGCGGGCTTTCTGGGGGCTCAACGTGGAAGGGCAGCGGATCGACTCCCCAGTGGTCGTAACCAAAGGACCAGAGCTCAATGCGGCCGGTTGGCGTGTTAAAGCCCGGTTGGCCGTCGGGACGCAGCATTCCCTTGGCATACTTCTCGTAGGTGGCGTCCCAGTCCCAGTACTCGATGCCATTGCAGCAGTCGGTACCCGGATTTTCAACGGTGTCCTTCCAGGTGCGTTTGTAGAGGGTACCACCAGGAGCCAGCTGGTCGGTGAGATACCAGTTGGCAAACTCGGTGTCATCTGCCCAGGGCCAATACTCCGGTTTGATGCGCTTGCCCAGCTGCAAGCAGATCCACTCGTCGCTTTTTGCCTCGTAGTACTCGGTGACCTTGACCATCGTCCTGACGGGCGTCCACCAGGTGCGACAGGAATTGCGCTCACAGCTCATCGCAACCGGCAAGACAATGTCGGCCAGAGCCTGGGCCGTTGGTGTCATGAAGGGGTCGGCAACCACGATGAACGGCACTTTCATCAGCGCGTTGTAGGTGCGAGCCGGATCCATCGAGGCGCAGGCCAAAGCGTTGGAGCTTTGAATCCAAAACATCTGGATTTTATAAGGCTCGCCGGTCTCCAGAGCCGCCAGGATGGTATCGGAATCGGCACAGGAGACGATGTTGGACTCATTGATGCCCGAGACCGTGGGAATCAGCTTGCGGGCATAGGTGTCCTTGTCGATATAATCGTCACCAAGGCCGTAGCGCTTCTCTATCAGATAGGCGCAGCGATAGAAGTTGTTTCCGCCGGGGTTATCGATATTAGCCGTGATGGCCATGATGTCGGCGACCGTCTCGGTAACGCCCAACGCGGCGATCTGCTGCTCAAAGGCCAGTCCCCATTGGCAGGCACAGCTGCTCGATGAGGCGATCAGGCGGGCGGCACCGCGGATCTTCTCCGCCGGTACCTCGCAGATCGGCTCGGCCCACTCCGGTGTCTTGTCGGCCACACGCTCGGCCATCGCCTCAAAACCATAGGTCCACAACTCGACGAACTCCTTGTCGTAGAGCTCCTCAGCGACTATCACCTGCAACAGCGCCATCGCCAGTACGGCGTCGGTGCCGGGACGGACGGGCAGCCAGTAGTCGGCACGCACGCCCCACCAGGTCAGGCGCGGATCGACGCTGATTATCTTGGAGCCCATCTGAACGCATTGCACCAGCCAATGGCCCAAGAACCCGTCAGCGTTGGATTTTACCGGCTCGCAGCCCCAGACCAGGATAACGCCAGGCGCCTCCCACTCCTCGGCGGCGTAACGGTTGGCGTGGGCCTGCGAGGCGTCGACGATGATCATGTCGCCATATTTTGCGGAGGTGCCGATCATCCGCGGCAGATAGCAGGCAAAGCCGCCAAAGCCAAAGGTCGAGACATTGGGAGTCTCCATGCAGGCCGAGGCGAAGTAGGGCACCTGCCAGCCGATATTGCGGCCGGTGCCGTGGACCACGACGATGGTCTCGGAGCCGTAG
>JAISMZ010000232.1 GCA_031276475.1 Coriobacteriales bacterium | reverse complement strand
AAAGGACAGCGCTATTCTCGCCGTGCCTGGCACCAGCGACCTTTCGCCGCGCCGGCGCCGCCCGCCCCCCCCGCCGCGCCTGGCGCCCGCGCCCGCGGGCGTTCGCGACCCCCCACCGCCTCCACGCTTCCCATCCGCCTCAAGCTGTGTTACACTGCTCAGGTTGCTGGGACGCGCGGCGTTTGCGCGGGCGTTTGGGCTGCGGGGCCACCAGGCCCTTGGCAGCAGGCGACAAAAGGCGCGAGACATTTTCCGCTGCAGGCGGAAAGGCGATTGCGTCGCAAGTGGGAGAGTTTCTCCCCACCTGTTTGGCATTGCGGGCGTGGCGCCAGGGCGTCGCTAACCCAAGAAGAGCTGAAGGGGTGCAACGAAAGAGGAGCGAGAGGGATCTGCACGTCCGTCTCCATATCTTAGGCGCACCCGTTGGCTTGCCCGCCACGGGTGTTTTCATGTTGGGCAACGTCTGGGCGCACGGGCAAGACGCGCCGCGCCGTTGCGTACGTCAGGTGTCGGGCCGTGCCCAGGGCAGGAGCCGCGACGCGCAGGGGCTCGCGGTTGGCCGCGACGCTCATCAGGAGGTGAAGGCTATCAGCACACAGGAGCCACGGCTCAACGAGGACATTCGCGCCAACACGGTGCGGCTGATCGGAGTGGACGGCTCGCAACTGGGAATCTTTGCGCTTTCGGGCGCCCAGCGCGTGGCCGATGAACAGGGTATGGATCTGGTGGAGATAGCGCCAGACGCCGACCCACCGGTTGCTCGAGTAATGGATTACGGCAAGTACAAATACGAGCAGGCGGTAAAGGCCAAGCAGGCGCGGCGCAAGCAGTCCAAGGTAGAGATCAAGGAGATGAAGTTTCGTCCCAAGATCGACAAGGGCGACTACCAGACCAAAAAGAAGCATATCCTGCGCTTTTTGGACGCCGGCGCCAAGGTTAAGGTGACCATCATGTTCCGTGGGCGCGAGATGGCCCATCCGGAGCTGGGGCTGAACATCCTCGAAAAACTCACCGAGGACCTGCGCGAACAGGCGATAATCGAGAACCAGCCAAAGCTTGAGGGGCGCAATATGTTCATGCTCATCGCGCCGCTGAAGAAGAAAGAGACCAAGACGGCCAGGCCCAAGGCGGACGACATAGACGCTGAGAGCTCAGGCGAAGAAAAGACAGACGTTGTGGAGACGGACGACGCAGACGCGGTTGCAGCCGTCGCGGCGAGCGCGCCGCAGCAGTAAGGGAAGGAGAACCAGATGCCAAAGATGAAGACCCACCGCGGATCGGCCAAGCGTTTTCGCGTGACCGGCACCGGCAAGATAATGCGCAACAAGGCCTTTAAGAGCCATATCCTCGAGAAGAAGTCCCAGAAGCGCAAGCGTAACTTTCGCCATCAGTCGCAGATTGCCTCGGCCGATTACACGGTGGTCGCGCGTAACCTGGGGCTGCGCTAGGCGCCCCTGAGGGCTGTCAGTGGCGCGTCCCTGCAGGGAGTTGCTGGCGGCGGCGTCCGGCTGGGGTTGCCGACAGTGGTGCCCCCGCTGCCGGGGAGTTGCCGATAGAGGCGCCCGCTGCCGGAGAGTTGCCAACAGCGGTGTCCTCGCCGGAGCTGCCTGCAGTAGCGCCGCCCCCGCCTGAACAGGCTGAAAGATACCCAACCGTTTGCTGACGCGGCTCGTCTGAGTCGGTTTCAGCCCAGCGAAATCATAGGAGTTGATGGAAATGCCCCGTGTCAAGCGTTCAGTTACCGCCAAGAAGAAGCGCCGCGTGGTCCTAACCCGGGCGAAGGGTTATTACGGTGCCAAATCGCGGTCGTACCGCGCCGCCAAGGAGCAGGTGCAGCACTCGTTGCAGTACGCCTACCGCGACCGCCGCAACAAGAAGCGGGTTATCCGCCGCCTCTGGATCACCCGGATTAACGCTGCCGCTCGGCTCAGCGGCCTGAGCTATTCGCTGTTCATCAACGGTCTAAAGCTGGCCGGCGTGCAGCTGGATCGTAAAGTGCTTGCAGATATAGCGGTTAATGACCCGACCGCCTTTGCCGGCCTGGCCGAGGTGGCAAAGAAGGCTTTGGAGCAAAAGGCGGCTTAGGCTCACTCTGCCGTGCCAGTGGCAGTTGCGCACGGCGAGCCGGCTGGGCTGCGGACAGCGGCGAGCCGAGCGGCTGCGGCCGTTGGGCTGCCCGAGGATCGGCCTATTGCGACGCAGGGCTAAGCCATATTGCCCGAATATACAAAACGCAGATGGCGCCTCGCGACCTGTACCAGTTTCTGGATGGTCTCGCGGGGCGTCGGCTTTGCCTGCGTCATCTGCCAGGCGGGAAAGAAGCGGCTCAGGTGCAGGGGGATCTCGGGGTTCAGCGAGGCCAGCCAGCGGGCCTCGGCACCGATGTCTGCGGCGCTGTCGTTGCGGCCGGGGATGACGAGCGTTGTGACCTCCAGATGCAGATTGGGTGTGGCTGCGGCCAGGGCGATGCTGCGTTTAACGACCTCCAGCCCGCCGGGGGCGCCAATCCAGCGATAGAAGCCCTCTCCCGCAGAGCCAAAGGCCTTGAGGTCGATGTTCGCGGCGTCCAGCAGCGCAAAGATATCGCGGGCGCCTGCCTCGGAGACAAAACCGTTGCTGACCAGGACGTTCTTCAGTCCGGCCGCCCGGGCCAGGGTGGCGGCTTTGCGCAGGTAGGGCAGGTGCACCAGCGGCTCGCTGTAGGTGTAGGCGATGCCGATGTTGCCGTCTGAACGCGCGGCCAGAGCGTGGGCCACCAGATCCTCGGGAGTCAGTGAGATGCCGAGGCGGGCGGTGTTTTTGCGCTCGCGCTCGTCGTGGGCGGGGGAGGCGGCACCGGCGCTGCGCCCGTCGTGGGCGGCGTGGGCGGCATCGCCATCCCTGCCGTCGCGGCCGTCCTCGCCGCTGAGGGCGCGCCCGTCGTCGCGCACCTGCGAGATAGAGCTGTTCTGGCAGAAGGGGCAACGAAAACTGCAACCAAAAAAGCCCACCGAGAGGATCATCGAGCCGGGAAAGAAGCGCGCCAGCGGCTTTTTCTCAATCGGGTCGAGGGCCAGCGAGGATATCTGCGGCCAGTCGCTCACCGGTAGCGCACCACCTCAAAGCGCTCCAGCTGAAAGGGCTCGTCGGTGCCAATGCCGGCCTTGGCCAGCGCGATGGAGACCTGTTGCAGCGGCGTGTCAACCCCGTCCAGGGCCGGCAGCAGCAAGCCGCGCCGCCAACCGCTGCTGACTATCACGCCATAGCGCTGGGCGTCCAGGGAGGGACAATGGGGACGGTACGTTTCGTCCCATTTTCGAGAATCGCATTCGACGCCCGACCCAACGCGGAAAATGGGACGAAACGTACCGTCCCCATTGTCCCTCATGGTCAGCTGTGCGAGGCTCTCCAGCCTCGCGACCGGCTCGGCGTCGCCGAGGACGTCGACGCTTATCTCCAGGCCTTCCAGCTCCTCCGGTCGCAGCGGCGAGAACCGCGGGTCTTCGCTGGCGGCGCTGATGGCGTTATGGACGATCTCGGCCAGAACGTTGTCCTGGGTGCCGCTGATGGTGCCAATGCAGCCACGCAGCGCGTCGGTCGCGGCGTTGTGCAGGCTGACAAAAGCCCCCGCCCGCCGACCGCGCAGGTCGCAAAGCGCTAGGGAAGCACCGATTAAAGCTTCCCACCCCACGGAACTCAGTCGCTTCGCTCCTTCAAGTTCCGCGGGGGCCCCGGGGAGTGCGTCAGATTCCGAGTCAATTTGCCCCGGATCCGTTTGGGGAAGCGACGCCACTACTTGCGGTAATGGCGTCGTTTGCCCGGACGGATCTGGGGCAAATTGGCCGGAAGATGGCGTGCAATGATTAAATCGGTGCTTCCCTAGATGCCAGGGGTTCTCCACACGTTCTGCTTCGTTCAGGAGGGCGGCGATTGCCGGCGTGGCGAGCGTTGGGCGTTGGCCGTCTTTGAGAAAGCTCGCGATGGCGGCGTGGGCCAGGGCCACGGGCAGGGAGTGTCGCTCAGTCATCTTGGGATCCAATCGCAAAGGTTGCCACCGCATAGCCTACGCCGTAGGGGCCTTCGTAGGAGAGCAGCTCGGGGGATACGTGCAGCTCCTCCAAGGTGCCGCCGAGCATCACCAGCGAGCGCAGGCCGCACTCGCCGGCCTGTTCGCAGAGGCCCTCGTCCAGCTTTAGCAGACCGGCAAAGTCGCCTGCGGCCAACAGCTTGCAGAC
>JAISMZ010000195.1 GCA_031276475.1 Coriobacteriales bacterium | reverse complement strand
CGGCCGATGTCGCTGCTTTTCTTGCGGATAACCCCGATACCCGCGGCGTAATCGTCACCCAGAGCGAGACTTCCTCCGGCGTGCTCAACGACGTCCGTGCTGTTGGCGGAATCGTTGCTGCTCACCCGGACTGCGTATTCATCGTCGACAGCATCACCGGCATTGGCGCCGTGGAGGTCAGAACCGACGAATGGGGCCTGGATGTGGTGATGTGCGGCTCGCAAAAGGGCTTGATGCTGCCGCCGGGGCTGGCCGCGATCAGCGTCTCACCCAAAGCCTGGAAGGCTTACGAGCGCTCGACGCTTCCCAAGTACTATCTCGATTGGCAAAAATACCGCAAGAACCTGGAGAAGGACACCACGCCTTTTACCCCGGCCGTCTCGCTGATGATTGGGCTTGCCGAGTCCTGTCGGCTGATGCGCGAGGAAGGTTTGGAGAATATCATCGCCCGCCACGCCCGCCTGGCCGAGGCCGCCCGTCAGGGCTGTCTGGCGCTGGGGCTGGAGCTGTTTGCGCCCGCGGAGGGGCGCGGCAACGCCGTCACACCGGTCTGGGTGCCCGAGGGCATAGACGGCAAGCAGCTGGTGAGCATCATCAAGAACCGCCACGGTGTGACCATCGCCGGCGGTCAGGACGAGTACGTTGGGCGGATATTCCGGATCGGCCACCTGGGCTATTTTGGCGACTTTGACATCATCACCACCCTGGCCGCGCTGGAGATGACCCTGGCAGAGCTGGGCTATGATTTTGAGGCAGGCAGCGGCATCAGGGCTGCTGAGGCTGTGCTGATGGCACAAAAAGACAACTGAGGAGCGTTTAGATGAAGGTTTTGGTAGCAGAAAAAATCGCCGAGGCAGGCATCGGATTATTGCGCGACGCCGGTCACGAGGTGGACGTCAAGTTAGAGCTGAGCCCCGAGCAGTTGATTTCTGAGATTGTGAACTACCAGGCTCTGATCATCCGCAGCGCCACCCGGGCCACCCGCGAGGTGATAGAGGCGGGCAGTCAACTGAAGATCATCGGGCGCGCCGGAGTCGGCGTAGATAACGTGGATGTGACCACCGCAACTGAGCGCGGGGTCATCGTCTGCAACGCACCAACCTCTAACATCATCAGCGCCGCCGAGCAGACGATGGCATTGCTTTTGGCGGTGGCCCGACGCACGCCCCAGGCCAATGCCTCGATGAAGGCGCATCAGTGGGATCGCGGTCGCTTTACGGGCAGCGAGTTGTATCAAAAGACGCTGGCAATCTTTGGACTGGGCCGTATCGGTGGCCTGGTTGCGGAGCGGGCACGGGCCTTTGAGATGCGTCTGATAGGCTTTGATCCCTACTGTTCGCCGGAACGCGCCGCGCATCTTGGCGTGACGCTTTACGACAACATCGACGAAATTTTACCCCAGGCCGATTTTATCACCGTGCATTTACCCAAAACCAACGAGACCATCGGCATGTTTGGGCCGGAACAATTTGCACGGATGAAAGATGGCGTCTACCTGGTGAACACCGCGCGTGGCGGTATCTACAACATCGATTCGCTGGCGGACTTTGTCGCCGCCGGCAAGATTGCCGCAGCGGGCATTGACGTCTTTGAGAAGGAGCCCTGCACCGATTCGCCCCTGCATGAGTTTGAAAACATCATTCTTACGCCGCATCTGGGCGCCTCAACCGTTGAGGCGCAGGCTCGTGCTGGCCTGCAGATCGCCGAATACGTGCGACTCGGGCTGGAGGGCAAGATGGTTCCGACGGCCGTGAATGTCGATCTCGTCCCCGAGGATGTGATGTCGGCCGTGGCACCGTTCATCGACGCCTGCCAACTTGGCGGCGTGATCCTCGCGCAGCTGGCCAGTGAGGCGATCTCGTCTCTGACCGTCAATGTCAGCGGCGACCTGTCTGGCTACGATGTCAGTCTCTTGGGTACCTCCGCCCTGCGCGGCATCTTCTCGCGCAGCTCCGACGACCCGGTGAACCTGGTTAATGCCGCCTATATCGCCGAGCAGAGGGGCGTCAATTTAACGATAAACACCGACCCTCTCCACTACGAATACGCCAGCGAAGTCTCTTTGGTGGCACATTCGGGCAATCGCGATATCGAGATCGGACTGACGATCTCAGGGCCCTCTGGTCTGGTTCGCATCGTCTCGGTCTTTGGTTACCGCCTCGATCTGATACCGCGCGAGAATATTTTGATTTTGCGCTATGAGGACACGCCGGGCAAGCTGGGACGGATTGGCACCGTGTTGGGGAATGCAAATATCAACATCGCCACCATGGAGATCGGCATTCTTGAAGAGGGTCAGGCTGAAGCCATCGTTTTGATGAACGTCAGCGAGCCGGTTGGCGACGCGGTGTTTGCAGAACTCAAGGAAGTCGTCGGCGTTACGGAAGGCTGGCGCGTCAACCTCTGAGCGTGACAGGCTTTGTTAAGTGAGGAGCGAGTGTGGATGAACGTCAGCGCGAGCTGAGCAAGGGGCTCTATCAGCCCGATTTTGAACACGACAGCTGCGGCATCGGCATGATCGTCGATATTAAAGGCCGGGCCAGCCATCGGCTGGTTACCGACGCCATCGAGATCCTTGAGCGCCTGACGCACCGCGGCGGCGTGGGTTATGAACCGGACACCGGAGACGGCGCAGGCATCCTTTTGCAGATCCCCGACGGCTTCATGCGTCGGGCAGCCCATCTCAGTGGCTTTGATCTGCCGGCAGGGGAGAAGAGCTACGGCGTTGCCATGATGTTCGCCTCGCCCGACCAGCAGCGTCGGACGACAACCCTTTCACGTTTTTCGGATGTCGTTGCCAGCCTGGGCCTGGAGGTTTTAGGCGTTCGCGAGGTGCCGGTCAGCGTCTCCTGCATTGGCAAGACGGCCGCCTCGGTGCGCCCGAGCATCGTCCAGGTCTTTATCGGCAAAGGCGGCGAGGAGCTCTCCGACGCCGAATTTGAGCGCAGCCTCTACCTGATTGCCAAGCAGGCCCACAACCGCATCCGTGCCCGCGAGCACGATGCCGATCCCTACTTCTACCTGGCCAGCTGCTCGGCCAGCACCATCGTCTACAAGGGGATGCTCCTGCCTCTGCAGCTTTCGGGATTCTACCTCGACCTCAAAGACAAGGAGATGACGAGCGCCATCGCCCTGGTTCACTCGCGGTTCTCGACCAATACCTTTCCCAGCTGGGAGCGCGCCCACCCGATGCACCATATCATCCACAACGGCGAGATCAATACTATTCGCGGCAATGTCAACTGGGTGCGGGCTCGTGAGGCGCGAATGGCTTCCAAAGCTTTTGGCGAGCGCTTGAGCCTGGCGTTTCCGGTCATCAATGAGGACGGAAGCGACTCAGCGATGCTCGACGACTTTCTCAGTCTTCTGCTCAACTCTGGCCTGACTTTGCAAGAAGCCGTGATGATGGCCATCCCGGAGCCCTGGGAGGAGAATACAGCAATGGCACCCGAGGTGCGCAGCATGTACGAGTATAACAGTTGCCTTGTGGAACCCTGGGACGGACCGGCCTCGGTGGCCTTTACCGACGGCCGCTTTGCCGGAGCGACTCTGGATCGCAATGGGCTTCGCCCTTCACGCTATTACGTTACAGCCGATGGTCGTCTGATACTTTCCAGCGAGGTAGGTGTTTTACCGCTGGCCGCCAATCGGATCGTTCGCAAGGACCGCCTGCGGCCGGGTCGGATGTTGCTGATTGATACTCAGGAAGGCCGGATTATTGAGGACGAGGAGCTAAAGCGCAACGCAGCGGCCGCCCAGCCCTATCAGCGTTGGTTGGCGGAGAACCTGGTGCGTCTGTCCGATATCGAGATTCAATCGCTGAGCGGTGAGGGTGGTGCGAGCGGCGGCACAGGCGAGGACGGCGGCGGCGGTGCTGTGGGCGCGTCCTCCTCCACAACTCTGTCTGCCGAGCAGCTCCTGGTGCAGCAGAAGGCCTTTGGCTACAGCTGGGAAGACCTTTCGCTGACGCTTTGCGCCATTGCCACTTCAGCCGACGACCCGATAGCCGCGATGGGCTACGACGCGCCCCTGGCGGTGCTCTCACGACGCCCGCAGCTACTTTACAACTACTTCAAGCAGTTGTTTGCGCAGGTCACCAACCCACCGATTGACACGATTCGCGAACACCTGGTAACCTCGTCGATCATCCACCTTGGTGCCGAGGGTAATCTTTTGCAGCCCGATGCCGCCAACTGCCGCCTGATCAGCCACGACACGCCCGTCTTGAGCGCCGAGGACATGGCGCGACTGCGCTCCAGCAGGGGGCGCGGCCTGGAGGTCGCTGAGATCGCGATCCTTTTTAATCCCGCTATTGACGGCGGTATGGAATACGCTTTGGAGCAGGTCTTTGCGGCGGCCGACGCGGCCCGCGAGCAGGGTCGGACGATCCTCGTCCTCAGCGATAGAGGCGTCGATGCCCAGCATGCTGCGATTCCAGCGCTACTGGCGGTGGCTGGACTGCATCATCATATGGTTCGCCACGGTACGCGCACGCAGATCAGCATCGTGCTGGAAAGCGGCGAGCCGCGCGAAGTGCACCACCATGCCCTGCTCGTCGGCTACGGCGCTGACGCCATCTACCCCTACCTGGCCTACGCCAGCATCGACCAGCTCTCCGATCTGGGCATCGTCACCACCGATGCTGCTCAGGCGCGCGCCAACTACCGTCAGGCACTGACCAACGGCATCATCAAGGTGATGTCCAAGATGGGCATCTCCACAGTGCGCAGCTACCACGGCGCCCAGATCTTTGAGGCTCTGGGCGTCTCCGCTGACGTCATCGATCGCTACTTCACCGGCACCGCCACGCGCATCGGCGGCATCATCTTGGCTGACATCGAGCGCGAGGCCCGCGCCCGTCATCAGACAGCCTTCGCCCCGGATGCGGCACAAAGCCCGCTGGAACCCGGCGGTGAATACCGCTGGCGCAATGACGGAGAACCGCATTTACTAAACCCTAAATCTGTCTTCTATCTACAGCAATCTGTGCGCAGCGATGATTACGCGCTGTTTAAGAAGTTCAGCGCCGACATTAACGACCACAGCCGCGATCACAAAAACCTGCGCTCGCTTCTGGAGATCGTCACGGTGGAAAAACCGATACCGGTTGAGGAAGTTGAGCCCATTGAGAACATCGTGCGCCGCTTTAAGACCGGGGCGATGTCCTTTGGCTCGATAAGTCAGGAGGCTCACGAGTGCATGGCCATCGCCATGAACCGCCTGGGAGCCAAGAGCAACTCCGGAGAGGGCGGCGAAGCCCCGCAACGTTACGTAATCGGTGCCGACGGTCTGAACCGCTCCAGCTCCGTCAAGCAGGTGGCCTCCGGGCGTTTTGGCGTGACCATCAACTACCTCAACCACTGTACCGAGATCCAGATCAAGATGGCCCAGGGTGCCAAGCCGGGCGAAGGCGGGCATCTGCCGGGCACCAAGGTCTATCCCTGGGTGGCCAAAAACCGCTTCTCCACACCCGGTGTGGAGCTCATCTCGCCGCCGCCGCACCATGACATCTATTCCATCGAGGATCTTGCCCAGCTGATTCACGATCTGAAAAACGCCAACCGCGATGCCCGCGTCAACGTCAAGCTGGTCTCCGAGGCCGGTGTGGGCACCATTGCTGTGGGAGTTGCCAAGGGGCTGGCCGACGCGATTGTAATCAGCGGCTTTGATGGCGGCACCGGTGCTGCAGCCCGCACCAGCATCCGCCATGCCGGGCTCCCTTGGGAGTTGGGCGTGGCCGAGACGCACCAGAGCCTGGTGGCCAACAAGCTACGCGATCGGGTGGTACTCGAGACCGACGGCAAGCTGTTCTGCGGCCGCGACATCGTGATTGCCGCTCTTCTTGGCGCCGAGGAGTTCACCTTTGCCACCGCGCCGCTTATCGCCATGGGCTGCGACATGATGCGCGTCTGCAACCAGGATACCTGTCCGGTGGGGATAGCCACGCAAAACCCCGAGCTGCGCCGTAAGTTCCAGGGCAAGCCCGAGCACATCGAGCGCTACATGCGCTTTGTTGCCCAGGAGGTGCGCGAATGGATGGCCCGGATGGCCGTGCGCAGCTTTGATGAGC
>JAISMZ010000178.1 GCA_031276475.1 Coriobacteriales bacterium | reverse complement strand
ATTGATCGGCAACGGCTTTGTCGAGAAACGCGGCCAGCAGATTGTTGCCTTCGTCAGGCTCATCGCGAGCCATCGCGGCGGCGGAGATCGCCACGCGCGGCGGCAATCCCTCCCCGTCTGCTAACAACGAGCTAGCAAAGGCCGCAGGCCTCGCGCGGGTTGAGATGTCGATGACTATCGCCACGCAGCCGCTACGCCCCGGCGGATGGGGATCCAGGCGCGGCGTGTCCAGTGCGGCCAGCGCCTCTTCCAAAATGTCAAAGGCCTCGCCAGCTGAGTCCTTGGCCTGCCCGGTCTGCTCGCGGTACTCCTGCGAAGCGTTTTGATAGCGTTCGGCCGCGTCGGCTATCTTGCGGTAATGGTACTCAAAGCCGCTTGCAGTTGACGATGTGGCACTGGCAACATTGCCAAGCATACTGATACCAAAGTTGCAGGTCTCGCACTTCTGATAGTCCCCAGCTTCCAGCTGTGCAACCGATCCGTACCCTGCAGCTCCCGCCTCCTGATAATCTGGACAGGCGGTTGAACCGTGTAGCACGCCATCGCTGCTCACCGGATAGACCTGTTCGCTGTAAAGCACGGTAGTGCGAATCTCTGCGGGATTGCGCGCCATCAGTGGGAAAGAGGCATCCAGGGTGCCGTCGGCAGCGGTGTGGGCGTAACCGCTGCGTATCCTCTCGGTCGCGTAGTTAAAATAGCGCGTACGCACAAAGGAGCGCACCTGTTCTGCCAGCGCCTCCGATTGCGGTTTCTCGGCGGCCAGCCGAGCCGGGTAGTAGGCCTGTGCCCGTGCCATCGCGTTATCAAAGTTCCAGAGATCAACGGAGGAGAAGAAGGGATTTTGTGCGCCGCCCAGACTAGTCAGGCTCGCGGTGCGCTCGTAGAGACAGTAGGCGGGATTGTTCCCGCAATCTGCTAAATATCCTTCTAGTTTACTGCTCTGCATCTGATCCCAGGCCTCCTGGGCGGCGTCGGTGAGCTCCTGGGTCTCGCCGTTTTGCTCGGTAATCTGATCGGCTTTTTCCTGGCTCGCCGTGTCAGCCTGATACTCGATGTCCTCGCCTTCCAGAGGCAACGGCAGGGCCAGGCCGATGTAGCGTTCCTGGCCATCGCGCGATATCTGATTGCCCCGTACCGTCGCGGCTGCGTTTACGGCAACCAGAAACGGCAGTGCCTTCTGCAGGCCATTCAGTGCCTTCGCTGCACCATCAGCAAAATCATCGCGTGCCTCAAGCACTTTCTTGCCAAATTCCATCAGTTTCAGGCCGATCTCCTGACCGTAGGGAATACAGCTGACGATGATGGCGATCCCGTAGACTATCAACCCAAAAAGCGACAGCGACAAAACCACAGCGTCGGCGGTTCGGGCGACTATCAGGTATTCGGCTACGACGTTCTCGCCGGCCAGGGCTCCGGCATCGGCAATAAACTGGATGTCGGCCGCGGTGGATTGCAGCCAATGCACCTGGGTTGAGGTGAACATTAAAGTAAGTGTCAGCAGCAAGGCGACAACCACACCGGTGGAGGTAAAGCCGCCGTCGCGGGCAACAAAGAGGCGACGCGTGCGTGCAGCAGCCGTCTGATGTTTGTTCAGTCCCATTGCGTCGTCCAATCTGTGGGGCCGCCACTGCTGTTCTCCCAAACCCAGGCGGGCTGCGTGGGCAGGGTCACCTCCACTTTCTGAACGAGGTTGCCCTCGCTGTCGGTCTGCCCGAGCAGGGACGTGCCCCAACTGAGCAGGGGCAGAGGCTTGAGTCGATTGGTCACCTGAACGCTGACCTCCGAGCTATTCTCATCACCTTTCAGCTCCAGCTCCCAGCCTTTGCTGCCGCTGCGGATATGGAAGACCTCAACCGGTGGAATCGCCGCCAGCCGTCGCTTGATGTAACCCTCGTACTTATCGTCGGAGAAGTTGCCCTGCACGGTTCGCGTTGCCAAAAGCCGGCAGCCCTCTGCTGCGGCGTTTTCCATCACCATCAGGTTGTACAGGCAGATACCCGGCTGTAACAGCATCAAGAAAAGCAAAAGCAGGACGGGTAACAGAAAGGCTGCCTCCACCGTGCTTTGGCCTTTGTTGTTGATACGCACTGCTCAACCCTTTCTCTCGTTTCTGATCGCCCGGCGTCAAAGCTGCCTACGGCGGCAGGCCCGACCCGTATTCAATAGAGGATGATGTCGCCGATGGTTCCGGCGCCGTTCTCGGTCATTGCGTGAGAGGCACTCTGAGCTGCATGTTCGCTGAACAGACCCTCTCCCAGACGATTGGCCAGAGTAGCAAAGGCCACGATCAGGGCGATCAGGGCGAGACCGACGATCAGGTATTCCACACTCGCCTGACCAGCGTTGTTCAACCGGCAGGACGGCAAAATAGGCAGCTTTTGCATTTCACGCCCCTTCCGGTATCAGAATGCGGACGACCGAGACCGTGGTCAGCGCCTGATCGTCTGCTTCTCTAAGCGTCTGCAACGTCGCGATATAGGAGCCGCCTGCCGCGTCACTGAGTACGCAGCCCCAGGCGTTGCCGGCCATATCGAGATAACCGGCATCGGCCAGTTGCAGCGGCGAACCGCGTAAGGCAAGCAGCAGCAAACGGGCATACTCGCGACAAGACAGCGGCGTGAAAGCCTTCCAGACCTGCGTATGGGCAAGCTGCTGATAAGACACCCCGTTGGTCTGCTCGGGCAGTGGCAGGGGACATCCGCTGAACACCTCGCTGCTGTTGTCTGCGCTGCTGGGAGCTGCCGCGCCGCCGGCATCTGCAGAAGTGGCGTTTGCCTCGGCGCTACCCGTAGCTACCGCGCCGTCCGTGCCGGCGCCCCTGACGCCCAAGCCTGAGCCAATCACGTCCGCGTCGGCCGCGGAGCTGCCAAACGGGCCGGTCTCCTCCAGAGTGCTTTGTGCCGCTGGAGGCGACACTCCGTCAGTCGGTTCGACGCCGCCAATAGTGCCAACGGTGCATAAAATGACTGGAACGGCGAGCGCCACCACAACAAAAACGATGGCCGAGACAGGCACCTTGGGTCTGTCAAAGTCCGTTGATGCCATCGGTGATACTACTCCAAAGCTCGCCCAAATTATCCCGAAATGCCATCACTGCGAGGATGGCGATGACCACCAAGACACCAACGAGAATTGCATACTCTGTGGTACCCTGACCTTTGCAGTCCCTGATGGCGCGACTGCTGCAAAACAGTGCCGCTGCCAGCGCTCCTCGGGCCTTTTCCTGCTGTTTGATGAGCCATTTTTGTGATCTTTTCATGATTACTCCATCCTTCCGGTAAACTCCAACATAATCGGTCCTATCACCAGCAATAACATTGCCGGCAAGATCAGCGCTCCTGTGGGCAGAAGCATCTTCACCGGAGCTTTGGCCACGAGTTCCTGTTGCTCCGAGCGATAGGTTTTGCGGGTTTCTGTTGCCAGATCCAAAAGCAGGTTGTTCAGCGCAGCCCCGTATTCGAGAGCCCGCAAGGTGGTGGCCACAAAGCGTTTGAACATCGGCAGGCTCACCTCCTCGGACAGCTCTCTGAGCCCCTGCTCACGCGATATCAGGCCGCGCTCCCAGATATCCAGACGACTGCGGCAGATCTGCGCCAACGGCGTATCAAAACGGCGGACATACAGCGCGAAGGCCTGATCGAATCCCAAACCGGAGCGCACGCCCAGGGCGATGATCTCCAGCATCCGCGGCAGCTCCGCCGCATAGGCTTTGCGGGCCTGTTGCAAACGCTGCCTTTCTGCAGCTTTGGCAAATGGAGGCAGTTGAGAAAGCAATGCCGCAAAACCGCGCCGGTCTGCCTGTGCTGGTGAGATACCCCCGATGCGAGCGATTCGTGCCAGACGTCGCCTGAGCACCTCGTTATGGCGCAGAAAACCGGACGTCGCCAACGTTGCTGCAATAAAACCGCAGAGCAGGATGCTTGTGAGCAGGATATTCATATCGTTACCTCCTTTTCCTTAGGGTCGTGATTCGGCTCAGGTCTTGAGCCGTGGTTCGCTTGTGGTTTAAATCATATCCCTGCTGGGGATTCGCCTAACGATTGGCTCTGCTCTCCTTCATTCCAGATTGATTGCCAGTATTCTGCGGATTAAGATGATGCCGACCGTCTCCATTGCCGCCGCGACAACCAGTATTATCAAACCGGCACTGCTGGAAAAGAAGCTGGCAAGATATCCTTCCATCGCCAGCGAGAGTACGCAGACCAGTGCAACCGGCATGATGCTCACCACCTTTGCCGACATCCTGGCCTGAGCGGTCTGGACCTCCAGCGAGCGGGCGAGCTCAAAGCTGGCGGCAATCGACTCGGCGGCGCTGGCAAGGATGTCCTTCAGGCTACCTCCGGTCGTGTGCTGTATCTCCAGAGCCGTGGTTACAAAGCGAACATCAGCCAGCGCAGTACGTTGCTCCAAAGCGCTCAGCGCCTCGCCTACCGAACAGCCAGCGCGGATGTCGTTGGCCGTCCGGGCCAGTTGGGCGGACAGTGGCTCGGGACACTCCCGGGCGGTCTGTAGCAACGCCTGCTCCAACGAATAGCCGGCACTGAAGCACATGCCTATCGCCGTCAGGGCATCGGGGAGCTGCTCGCGCAGGGCCAGCTTTAACTGGCGATGCCACTGGCCGGCCTTCTGCGTGGCAAGCATCGCGGGCAGGGCGGTCGCCGCCAGAGCTATCAGCGGTTGGGCAAAGAGCAACTGCGCGAGCAGGCCCACTGACAGACCGAATGCCACCAGCAGCTCGGCTGCATTGCGGGCGGAGATGCTCCCCGTTTGCGAAAAAGCCGACTGATAGCAGGCGGTCAACCAGTCAGCAACCTGCTGGCAGAGCCGATTAAAACCTGTTATGCGCAATAAGAGGGCGCTCGGATAGCGCAAAAGCGGAACGCCGTTGCGACAGAGATCGTCTATCAGCAAGGTCTTCAGACTGCTGTCGTCTGCACTGGCAGTGCCAATCAGACGTCCGCGTAGGCGGACGCGCGCAGCGTAGGCAGCGAGACTGCCCGCCAGCTGATAGGCCAGCAAAGCCGCACTGATTGCACCAAAGGCAGAGGCTAAAAGTATTACAAGCCCAGCAAATTGCGCCATCTGCCCACCTCCTCAACAGGGATAACACCGCTGTAGAGGGGATCATCCAGCCACTTCGGTGCCCGCTTCCAACGATAGATCTGTTCCTCAGCGTCCCAGATCGCCAACTGTTCCAGGGCGACGCCGGTATCGCCGCGCGTACAGCCACAGATCATGCTGACGCGCCGCTGCCCACCGGGAAAGCGATCCAGCTGGACGATCAGATCGAGCGCTGAGGCGATCTGTTCCTCGATTATCGCGACGGGGAGATCCATGGCATAGCGCGCCATCATCACCAGACGATTGATGACCTCATAGGGGGAGTTCGCGTGCAGCGTGGTTAGGGAGCCGTCGTGTCCGGTGTTCATCGCCTGGAGCATGTCCAAGGCCTCGGCACCGCGACACTCCCCCACCACGATCCGGTCTGGCCTCATCCGCAGGGCATTTATCACCAGTTCGCGAATGGTGACCTCACCGGTGCCCTCGGCGTTGGCCGGGCGAGCCTCAAGACGCACGACATGCGGATGCTCGCTAAAGCGCAGCTCGGCGGCATCCTCGATGGTGACGATCCGCTCGGCGTGGGGTATCAGCACCGACAGAGCGTTGAGCAGCGTAGTTTTACCGCCACCGGTGCCGCCACTGACCGCGATGTTGCGCCGCGAGAGCACCGCCCAACGCAGCAGACAGGCCATCTCGGAACTCAGCGTGCCGATCTCACAGAGTTCGTCCAGGGTATGAACGCGCTCACGGAACTTACGTATCGTCAGCACCGAGCCATCCAGAGCCAGTGGCGGAATCACCACGTTTACCCGATGTCCCTGGGGAAGACGGGCGCTGACCAGCGGGCTCTGTTCATCAACTCGTCTGCCCAGCGGGCCGACGATGCGGTCGATCACCATCCGCAGCTGCTGCTCATCGTAGAAGCTGACCTTGCAGGGTTCTATCACACCGGCGCGTTCAAAAAAGATGCGATCGGCGGCGTTGACCATGATCTCAGTGACCTCCGGATCGTCGAGCAGCTCCTCCAGAGGACCAAAGCCGCAAACCATGTCTGAGACCTCACGACAGAGTTGTTGGCGCTCAAAGACGCTGCAGGCAGAGAATTCCTCCAAAGCTACACACTGCTGCAAAACCGCACCAACCTCGCGCCGGGCCCGAGCGGAATCGGCTGCCAACAGCTCGGCTATCTTGGCACTGGGCAGGCGCTCAAAGAGGCGGACGCGCAGGGCCAGACGCCACTGTTTGAGACCGTCTGTCAGCGGGATCTGTGCCGACTCACTTGCGAGGCTCTGCATGTAACTGCTTAAGGACATAGCATTATCCCCTCTGCCCGTGGGAGCGGCGACTTTTTCTGCGTTGGCGCCAGGTAGTGCCTTCAAAAATCTTGCGCCACCGGCCGGCGGGCGCACTCTGGGCATCATCGAGCCCGACTTCGCGCGACGAGTGGCTGGCGTCAAGCAGGCCGAGACTGAAAAGCAGCGCCTTGAGCGAATCGGTGAGACCCGGTGCGGCTCCGAGCAACTCGCCCGGACAGCCCAGGGCCAGCAATTCATCCACCACCGCACCGCCATCGGCAACCGAAAACACCGTCGCGCCATCAAGAGCCATCGAGGCGTCCAGATCGCTGATAGGAGCCGAGCGCGAGCTGCGGTTAAGCAGATAGACAAAGCGCGTTGAGGGAATCTGCATCCGCACACAGAGTTCTGCCGCCTGCCGACACCCCCGCACCGCAGTCGCACGTTGATCCATCACAAAACAAAGGCGATCGGATTGCTGGGCGATATGAGCGGCTGTCTCGGTCCAGAAAGCCGCCGTGTTCACCACGACACAATCGTAACGCGCACGCAGAGTCGCGAGAAAGGTTGGCAACCGCACCAGCAGATCCTCCGCCTGCTCGGGGACTTCTGGAGCCTCTATCAGACAGATACCGGCCTTGACCAGCGGCAAAGCGGCTACATCTCGCAGGGCCTCAACCAGAGCCCGCCGCACGATCTGGCCCTCCTGCTCGTGTCCTGCCAGATAGCTGACGTCACCAAACTGCAAATCCAGGTCGACCAACGCCACCTTAAATTGCTGCTGAGATAACAAAATAGCACTCAGGAGCGCGAGCGTACTCTTGCCGGTGCCTCCGCGTCCCGAAAAGAAGGAGAGAACACTGCCCTGCCCGATTACCTGCTCCGGCTGTAGCAAAAGTCCAGGCAGTGAGAGAGCGGGGCGCGCGGGCAAAACCAGTGACTGCGGCGATGGCGCTGGCTGCGGCTGCGGCGCTGGCGATGGCTGCGGCGCTGGCTGCGGCTGCGGCGCTGGCTGCGACGCCGATTGTGCTGAAACCGGCACTTGCATCAAAGCCCCTGTCGCCATTGGCTGAGCAGATTCCGAGATCCTTGGTAGCGGCGCAGTTGTCTCCATTAAAGCGGGCGGCTGCACCTGCCTCAAGGGCACGGTAACTGTCTCCAACTCCTCCCAGGAACAGAGCTCATCGTCTGAAACGGCCGGGTAGAACGATTCGTCTTGATACAGCCGCCAGTCAGCGTCTTCCGGATATATCTCGGACAGAGCGTCCCAGGCCTCAGAGACTACCGTCTCGGACAACATCACCTCAAGCGGCACTGGCTCGGGCGCTGTGGCGGCGGGCACAGGGGCGGAGGCGGATCCGGGCGTTGCGGCAGCGGGCGCAGGCTCGGGCGTAGCTGTGGCGGACGGCGAGGCGGAGGCGAGCCCGGGCGTAGCTGTGGCGGGCGCAGGGACGGGCACCACCAACTCCGATGGCTTCGCCTCAGGACTTCGCACCTCGGTCGGCAGCGGGCAGAGCAATTCCCGGGCCTGATCGTGGTCGATCACCCCACGGGAACCGGCCGCCCGTGCACCGCTGGTAAACTGGCCACTGGGATTATCGCAGAGAAGATAGATGTCGCGCTGCGGTTCGTCCTTATGCAAGGCCGCCGCCAGGTTCAGCGGGCTGACGTCAAAGACCTGCTCAAAGATGATGACCTGCACGCAACTGTCCGCGAAGGCCAATACGGCCCTCAGGTCGCTGCCACTGCTGAACACCTGAAGGTAGTGGCCACCGCATTGCCGGCCGGAACTATTGCAGCCGTGGCCAGATCCGCTGCCGCCGCTGCCGTCACCGGGATCGCCATCAAGGCCAGGCGACGGATCCTCAAGCATCCGAAAAGCATAGGCACAGGGCCAATCCCCCACGCGCGCCAGCTCCTGGCGGGTTTCGTGCCGCACATCGCTGGCGGTGAGCACAGGCGCACTCACGAATTGCTCCGTGCAGCCGCGGACGAGCCGGAACTCGAGGCAGCCGCGGACGAGCCGGAACTCAAGGCACTTGCACCTGCCGCCGCGCCGGAGCTCGAGGCAGACGCAGTCGCGCCGGAACTCGGCGCGGCCGCCGCAGCATCCGCCTCATCAGCCGCACCATCATCAACATCGGCAGGGGCAACGGCAGAGGCATCGGCACCGGGAAGCACGAGGGTCAGATTCCGGTCACGCGCGGCGGCGAGCAGCTGCTGAACCATCCGCGGCGCAACTGCCAAGGTCACCCATTTAAGGGCCGCCCGGCTCTTCGGAGAAGAAAACAGTGTCGTTTTTGAGCTGTTTTCAGATGCCGATCCCATGCCCTGAGCACCATTGCTGGTCTCCAAAACCAAGACGTCGCTGACCACGAGAATTACGCCGGAGGCACCTGAGGCATAAACGTCCACGGCACTGCCCTGACCAATCGCTCCGCCCACCGCCTGAACGTCGTCGACCGAGATGGTCAAAGCGCAAAGCCCGTCCGGCACGCTGACCGGCTCAAAGCTGGCACCGAGCTTGGCCTCAACAACGGGTTCGCCTTTAAGTAAAGAGACGCCGAGCGTCGCCCCCAACACCTGGGCGGCTTCGCTGAGAGCTCCCGCAGGCAAAAGATCGGCGACCCAGCGTTCCAGGGCCGTGTTGGAGCTGTCCAGGGTCTCACCGGCCGCGATATCGCGCGTGGCAACAAAGACCTCAACCTGCTCACCACCATAGGCCGCCAAGGCATCTGAGCGTGCGTTTTGAGCTTCGCTTCTCAGGGTGTCAGCGTACAGCCAAAGCAGCAGCACCGCGATAAACCCTGCGGCAAGGGCCAGTAACAGTCGTTTGCGGGAAGCCAGCATCGATTCTCCTTCGTCCGGTGAGGAGTCAATTCTGGCAGTTCGGCCTTTCATCTGGCCGCTCTGAATCCTGTCGCCCGGCTTCAGGCGCGCCTTCTGGTATCCTTCAGCAACCCTACAACCGGCTTTCTGATACCTTGCAAAAAGTTTTTTTGGCGGTAACTGAGAAAATCTCAAAAAACACTTGCTTACAGAAAGCTAACTATGTATATTTACGCGAGCAAGAAAAGGAAACGGGATTGTTGAGGACTCCGCGAGCAACCGCAGACCAGCGCCCTGCTTGTCGGAAGCCTGTACATCAATGAGAGGAGACTTACCATGTCACACCCGATAATCAATACCGACGAATGTTCGGCCTGCGGAATCTGCGTGGACGCCTGCCCGCAAGGCGTCCTGGACATCGTAGGCAACGCCGCCTCGGTGGTTAACGAGGACGCCTGCATCGCCTGTGGCGACTGCATGGAGGAATGTCCGATGGGCGCCATTGAGGAGATCGACGAGGATTAGGGGCGGGGGTGTATTTAAGAAGTTGGGCGCACTAAAACAGATCCCCCTCGCCAAGAAGCAAGGGGGATCTGTTAGCAGGCGTGCCGCTTCGCTGCCTTACGCGCCGGGAGCTTTGGGGGCACCAGGAGCCTTGGGAGCACCGGGAGCGCCAGGGGCTTTGGGCGCACCAGGAGCGCCCGGAGGCTTGGGGGCGCCAGGAGCACCAGGAGCACCGGGCATACCGGGGGCACCCGGAGCGCCAGGGGCGCCAACACGCATCTGATCGGCATACTTGGTCAGATCCGCCTTGCAGGACGGACACTCCGTTATTGGAGTCCCGCTCATTTTAACCGTCGCACCACATTCCGGGCAGACCGGATCGGGCATTTCAACACTTGCTGGTCTGAAGCACATCTGGTTTCACCTTCTCTTTCAAAAATCTGCGCAGTGGTCAAAGGACAAATTACGAGCAAAGTAAATAGTACCCTAACGGCAGAAAAAATGCCAATGTTGACTGACGAACGGGTTATTTCCGGTTTTCGCCCACCGCCTACAGGCTCACACCGAGGGCAAAGCGCAACAGACAGACGTGAGATGGCGGTTCTGAAAAGGGGTCATGGGGACAGGCTCGGCATCACAGCTCTCCGCGCAGGTACTCCCCCAGATAGGGATAGCCACGGGTCGAGCGAACCAACGTGTCCAGAGTCGAGGCATCGATGCGCTTTTCAGCCGTGCGAATGTCTGCGCATAGTAGACCCGGATATCCTCCAGATTCAAGGGCTCAAGGTGTACCTTGCAGGCGCGATTGAGAAAGGTCAGTATGTCATCGTAGAGCACAGAGGAGATGGCGCTGGGCAGTCCTGCCATCATGATCGCTATGTCCCTACCACTTCCTATCAGGTCTTAATAAGTCGTCGCCAGGTTGCGCATCTCCGGAGAAGTGGATTGCACCTCATCTATCAGCAGCACTACCCCATGCCCCAGGCTGTTGAGTCGCTCGCAGAGTAGGTCGAGCTTTACCCTGAAGCCAAAATTATCCCTGGTCTGGTCATTAAAGGTAAGCCCGAACGAGAATCCAACTGCCCCTACACTGAAGCCTTTGACCGGTGGTTTTGCCTCGTCAACAAGGGCGCGCCCAGTATCTGCAAGTATTCGATAATTTCGGGGAGCATATCTTGATTGGCGGTTACCCTGGCTACAACAAAACCTGCGTCGGCCGCCCTCTCCGCCACCTCCAACAGCAGCGCCGTTTTTCCCATGCCGCGCTGACCCAGTACCAAAGTCGAGCGGTTAGGATGGCCTACAGGTTTTTTGAGGCTACTGATAAATGCCTCGATAACATCGTCGCGGCCGAGAATGCGGTCGGGGCGGTTGCCGAATGTTGGTGTGAAGACCATCGTGTCCAACGCCGCACTTCCTCTCCCTTGGTGGCAAGGGTTTTTTAATTTCTCTTTACGCTTGTTTGTTTTTGTTTATTTCTCTTTATTTGTCAAGCCCCCAGCGTTGCAAGCTCGTTTTGCTTTGAGGCAATATGCGCAGCTGCGGTTAACTGGGGACGCGGGGACGGCTTTAGCCCAGCAGAAATGGGGCCAGGGGGAGCGACACAGGGGGACGGCTCTGAAAAGGGCCATGGGAACAGGCCATCTGGCCCTGTTCTGAGATGTGGGGACAGTGCTTGGGCGGTGGCAGAAACAGGGCCAGATGGCCTGTCCCCATGGCCCTTTTTGGCTATCCGTCAAGACGGGCGCGCAGCTCGGCTATCAATGCGTCCTTCTCCTCGACGACCTTCTGCCACTTCTCGTTTGCCTTGCGCTCACCTTTGCGCTCACCTTTGCGCTCGGCATTCAGCAGCGCAGAGGCTTCGTTGTGGCGGGCATCGGCGCGCAGGCGCTCAATCTCACGGAACTCTGGGGAGACGGTTACTTCTCGGTATGCTTTAACTGCCTCAGTCACAATGGGTACCTCCAATGCTTCAAGTCGTTGTATGTCCTCTTCGGTCTTGGCCTTAAACAGCGCAAGCAGAGCCTCTAGCTCGTCTTCTCTGTTGATCTCTTCAGGCAGCTTTCGCACCTCGAAGTAGTGCAAGGACAGCCTGTCGGTAAGCAGGCTGTGACGATGTGCCTCAAGCAGTTGGAACTCCGAGTGATAGGGCACGGCGTCAAAGAGGGAAAAGCCGACTATGCTGATGATCACGACCTTGGGAAGGGTGGTGTAGGGACTTCCCGCCTGAAGCGCAGAGGAGTACTCGCGTGCCCAGTAATAAAGCGAGCGCTCGGGGTAGTCTCCCTCGTCTGCAACCTGTACCTCCAACGTGACCCTGTCGCCGTCCACAACCATATTGATATCCAGGCGGCAGAACTTGTCCTCGATGTTAT
>JAISMZ010000140.1 GCA_031276475.1 Coriobacteriales bacterium | reverse complement strand
CGTCCCATTTTCTGCCGCTGCCCAAGCCGTCGCCTCGTCCCTGCTTCTACCGCCGTCTGGACAGTAGCGCAACGAGCCCCTACCGCCGCCGGCCCACCAGCTGTAGCAGTTCGTCGTCGCGCAGTGCCCGCTTTTTGGCATCGGCTGCGCGGCGCACTTCGCCCAACAGCGCAGCGGCTTCGCTCGCGTCAAGGTTGCATCCCAGCTCGGCCAGGCGCGCCGCGATGGCGTGGTGCCCGGAATGCTTGCCAATCACCACGCGGCGGCGGTTGCCCACCTGCTCGGCCGCAAAGCTCTCGTAGGTGCGGCTGTCGCGCAGCAGGCCGTGGACATGCACGCCGCTTTCGTGGGCAAAGATGTTGCTGCCCACCACCGGACGGTCCGGCGGCAAAGCACGGTTGGCGGCAGTGGCCACATAGCGGGCCAGAGCGGTAAAGCGCCGCGTGTCCAAGGCCAGCTCCACGCCCTCCAACTCGCGCAGCGCCATCACCACCGGCTCCATCGCGGCGTTGCCGGCCCGCTCGCCCAGGCCCATCACGGTGGTGTTGCCCCAGCTGGCTCCGGCGTGCATCCCCGCCAGCAGGCTGGCCTCCGCAAAACCGTAGTCGTTGTGAGTGTGCAGCTCCACGGCAATACCCAGCTGCGCGACAAGCGCCCGCACGGCCGCATACATCCGCAGAGGGTCAAGGACGCCCAGGGTGTCGCAGAAGCGAAAACGCTCGGCGCCGGCCTGCTCGGCGGCCTGGGCGTACTCCAAAAGAAAGGCCGGATCGGCCCGCGAGGAGTCCTCGCCGCTGGCCACCACGTAAAGCCCCGCGTCGCGGGCAAAGCCAACGGCCGCGCGAATCTGCGCCAGCACCCAGGCGCGGCTCTTGCCCAGCTTGGCCTGAATCTGCAAATCGCTTACCGGCAGCGAGATGGCCACCGCGTCAACGCCACAGCGCAGGGAGGCCTGAATGTCGGCGAGCCGGGCGCGGTTCCAGGTAATCAGGCTGGCCCGCAGGCCCATCTGCGCAATGGAGGCGATAACCGCGCACTCCTCCTCGCCCATCGCCGGCACGCCAACCTCTATCTGACTGATGCCGATGGCGTCCAACTCGCGGGCGATGTGGCGCTTCTCGGCAGCGGAAAACACCACCCCCGCCGTCTGCTCGCCGTCGCGCAGCGTGGTGTCGCAAAAGCGCAGGGGGCCGCGCTGCCCCAGGAACGCAAGACCGTCGCCAAACCCGTTGTGGAGGAGGACGCCGCCTTCGCGCCCGCAGCCGTCGCGGTGCCCGTCGTCACCCCTGCGACCATCGTCGCCCTCGCGGCCATCGCGTCCATCGCAACCGCCCTCGCGGCCGCAGCCGCCATCAACAGCCAATATGTCCCAATCCTTCTCCACAGGGCAAGCATAAAACAGCCCCGCTGCGGCGACCATCGCGGCGCATGAGGTTTTACCCGCCGGCACTTTTATGGAAACAAATCCGAAATCTTTGCCCTCTAAAGTTAAAGGCGGTAGGGCAAACAAAGCGACTGCCGCGAGCGAACGCGGGCAGTCTCACACGGCAAAAGAGAAGGAGAGCGCAATGCGACAAGTTGCAATTTACGGTAAAGGCGGAATCGGTAAATCAACCACCACGCAAAACCTGACCTCCGCACTGGCCACCCATCTGAACAAGAAGATCATGCTGATTGGCTGCGACCCCAAGGCCGATTCCACGCGGATGCTGCTCGGCGGCCTGGCCCAGCAGACGGTGCTGGACACCCTGCGTGAAGAAGGCGACGAGATTGAGTTGGAAGACATCATGAAGGACGGCTTTGGCGGCATCCACTGTGTGGAAAGCGGCGGGCCGGAGCCAGGCGTGGGCTGCGCCGGACGCGGAATCATCACCTCGATAAACATGCTTGAGCAAATGGGCGCCTACTCGGAGGATCTGGACTACGTGTTCTACGACGTACTCGGCGACGTAGTCTGCGGCGGTTTTGCGATGCCGATTCGCGAGGGCAAGGCCCAGGAGATCTACGTGGTGGCCTCCGGCGAGCTGATGGCGATGTATGCGGCCAACAACATCTGCAAGGGCGTGCAGAAATACGCCAACTCCGGCGGCGTGCGTCTGGGCGGCGTGATTTGCAACTCGCGCAAGGTGGACGGCGAGCGCGAGCTGTTGGAGGCCTTTGCCAGCCGCCTGAACAGCCAGCTGATCTACTTTGTGCCCCGCGACAACATCGTCCAGCACGCCGAGATCAACCGCAAGGTGGTCATTGAGTACCAGCCCGAAAGCGACCAGGCAAACGAGTACCGCGGCCTGGCCGAGGCGGTGGACAACAACGATATGTTCACCATCCCCTCCCCCTTAAAGCAGGAGGAGTTGGAGGAATTGATGGTCGAGCACGGGCTATTGGGTATGTCGACGGCGGGCAGCGGACTGTCGCGAGCTGCGAGCGGCGGGCTGCTGCGAGCGGCGGGCTGCTGCGGGCGGCGGACTGCCGCGAGCTGCGGGCTGTCGCGGGCGGCAAACGCCCCCGTGCCCGCACCCTCAATGAGCCGCGAGCTACAGGCAGGCTTCAGGCAAAGAAGGCTACGCACTTCTTCGCAAAACAACGAAACAGAACACAGGAAAGCAGGTAACCATGTTGTTGATACGCGCAATCGTGCGCCCTGAGAAGGTCAGTAACGTTATCTCCGAGCTATTGAGCGCGGATTTTCCCGCCATCACCAAGATGTCCGTCTTTGGCCGCGGGCGTCAGAAGGGCATCAAGATCGGGGATCTGGTCTATGACGAGATCCCCAAGGAGATGCTGATGATGGTGGTCGCCGACGAGGACGCAGAGGACGCCATCCGGGTGATTATGGACTCGGCGCGCACGGGCGAAAACGGTAACTACGGCGACGGTCGCATCTTTGTCTCGCCCGTGGAGCAGGCCTACACGGTCTCCACCGGCAAAGAGGGGCTGTGAGCGGCATGAAAGAGGTAATGGCAATCGTGCGGCCCGCCAAGGTGGGCGCGACCAAGGAGGCTCTGGCCGATGCCGGCTTTCCCTCCTTTACCTGTCAGGTGGTTTTGGGGCGCGGCAAGAAGCTGATGTCCGAGACCATCGCCACTGCTGTTTTGGACGAGGGCGAAGTGCCGCAAAACCAGCTGGGAGAGGCCATCAGCGAGGCCACCCGTCTGATCTCCAAGCGGATGTTTACGCTGATTGTGGAAGACGATGACGTGCCGCGCGTTGTAAAGCTGCTGATTAACACCAATCAGAACAAGACCCCGGGCGATGGCAAGATCTTCGTCCTGCCGATATCCGACTCCTACCGCGTGCGCAATGGTGAGCGCGCCGCCGACGCCTATTAGGAGGTCTGTAATGACTGTAGAAACACTGATAAAACCAGACGCGGCACCGGCGGCGAGCAGCGCAGCCGGTACGGCCGCTGCAAGCAACCCAGCGAGCCTCGACATTCAGGCCGCCGCGACCGCCGCCCTGAGCGAGGTGCTGGAAAGCTATGAGGCCAAGGTCTTCAAGAACCGCAAGAAGCACCTGATTCAGGTAGACCACACGCTGGAAACGCCGCAGGAGATCACCGCCAACACCCGCACCATCCCCGGCATCCTCTCGCATCGCGGCTGCTGCTACGCCGGCTGCAAGGGCGTGGTGCTCGGACCGATAAAAGACGCGCTGGTAATCACCCACGGGCCCATCGGTTGCGCCTTTTACACCTGGGGCACCCGCCGCCACAAGGCATCCACCGAAGAAGGCAAGCTGAACCTCGTGCCTTACAGCTTTTCCACCGATATGCGCGAGACGGACATCGTCTTTGGTGGCGAGAAGAAGCTGTTTAAAGCTATCGAGGAGGGCCTGGCGCTCTTTAGCCCGCAGCCTGCGGCGGTTCTGATCTGCTCCACCTGCCCGGTCGGCCTGATTGGCGACGACATCCACGCCGTGGCAGCGCGCGCCGAGGCCCAGTTTGGCGTGAAGTGCATCGCCTTTTCCTGCGAGGGCTACAAAGGCGTCAGCCAAAGCGCCGGCCACCACATCGCCAACAACCAGCTGATCCGCCGCGTCATTGGCGAGACCGACGACAAGCCGAGCAGTCGTTTTACCGTTAATCTGTTAGGTGAGTATAACATCGGCGGCGACGGCTGGGAAACCGAGCGGATCCTCACACGCTGCGGCATCGACGTTTTGGCAGTGATGACCGGCAACGGCACTGTCGCCGATATCTCGCGCGCGCACACGGCCGACTTGAACCTCGTGCAATGCCATCGCTCGATAAACTACATCGCCGAGATGATGCAGGACCAGTACGGCATGGACTGGATCAAGGTCAATTTCATCGGCACCAAAGGCGTTGCCAAAAGCCTGCGGGCGATAGCCGCCTACTTTGACGACGCAGAACTTTCGGCACGTGTGGAGGAGGTCATCGCCTCCGAGGAAGCCGAGATCGCCGAGGAGCTGGCCTATTACCGCGAGCGCCTGACCGGCAGGACCGCGGCGCTTTATGTGGGCGGCTCGCGCTCGCATCACTATCAGAACCTGCTGCGCGAGCTGGGGATGAGTACGGTCATCGCCGGCTACGAGTTTGCCCACCGCGACGATTACGAGGGTCGCGAGGTGATGGACAGCATCAAGGTGGACGCCGATTCCAAAAACATCGAGGAGCTGCACCTGGAGCCGGTGGAGGGCAAGTACCGCCTGCGCTTCTCGCCGGAGAAACTGGAGGAGCTCAAAGCCAGCATCGAGGGGCTGGATTACTACGAGGGCATGATCAAAGAGATGGATAACGGCACGCTGATGATTGACGACCTGAACCACTTTGAGACCGAGGAGTTCGTCCGTGCGCTTCAGCCGGATGTCTTCTTCTCGGGAATCAAGGATAAATACGTCCTGCAAAAGGGCGGTACGCTCTCGCGCCAACTGCATTCCTACGACTATAAGGGTCCTTATGCCGGCTATGCGGGCGCCGTGAACTTCGCGCACGATCTGCTGATGGGCCTGACGGTGCCAGCCTGGCAGATGATCACGCCACCCTGGAAGCGCGAACCGCTGCTCCAGGGCGAGATGCTGGCGAGCACCGGAGAGGAGGAATAGACCATGTTGGACGCGACTCCCCGCGGTGAGGTGGCCGAGCGCTCGGCGCTGACCATCAATCCCTGCAAGACCTGCCAGCCGGTGGGCGCGCTTTATGCCGCCCTGGGCGTGCACGGCACGATGCCGCACAGCCACGGCTCCCAGGGCTGCGTCAGCTTTCACCGGATGTTTTTAACCCGGCACTTCAAGGAGCCGGCGATGGCCTCCACCTCGGCCTTTACCGAGGGCGCCTCGGTGTTTGGTGGCGGTGCCAACCTGAAGACCGCCGTGCGCAACATCTTTGACCTCTACGACCCCGAGATCATCGCCGTGCACACCACCTGCCTCTCCGAGACCATTGGCGACGACCTCCACTCCTTTCTCAGCGACATCGAGATACCCGAGGGCAAGCGCGTGATCTACTGCTCCACACCTTCTTACCAGGGCTCGCACATCACGGGCTTTTCCTCGATGGCGGCCGGTTTTGTGGAACACATGGCGCAAAAAAGCGACGTGCCTTCGGGCCGCCTGGCGGTGATTCCCGGCTTTGTCAATCCTGGCGATATGCGTAAAATAAAAAGCTATCTGGAGGAGTTCAGGATCAACTACACGCTGCTGCCGGACACCAGCGGCGTGCTCGACGCGCCGATGACCGGTGAGTTTGAGATGTTTCCCAAAGGCGGCACCCGCGCCGCCGACGTGGTACGCCTGGGTGACGCCCACTTCACACTGGCGTTGGGTCAGTGGGCCAGCGAGGCGGCGGCCAACGCCTTGCAGCGCAAGCACGGCGTGCAGTACGCCACCTTGCCGCTGCCCATCGGCGTGCGCGCCACCGACGAGTTCATCTCAGCGCTTTCGGGCTACTCCAAACACCCCGTGCCGGCCAGCATCGAGGAGGAGCGCGGGCAGCTGATAGACTGCATGCTCGACGCCCACCAGTATCTGGACAAACGGCGCGTGGCCATCGCCGGCGACCCCGACCATGTGCTCAGGCTGACCGAGTTCTGCCTGGAGCTGGGGATGAGCCCGGTCTACGTGGGCACCGGAACGCCGGGCGGTCATTTTGAGGAGCGGGTGGCCGAAGTCTTAGCCCGCTTTGATGTTGACCCCGAGACGGTCTGGTTTAAAAGCGAGACCGACTACTTTGAGATCCACCAGCGCATCATCCAGGAGCCGGTGGATTTGCTGCTCGGACCGTCGCTGTTCAAGCAGGTCGCGCGCGCCGAGGACATCCCACTGGTACGCGTCGGTTTTCCGATCCTCGACCGCTACGTGCATCCCTACCTGCCCCTCGTTGGCTACGAGGGCGCGATGCGGCTGCTGCGTGACATGGCCGACGCCCTGATGGATCGCCTCGACCGCGACTGCGATGACAAAGACCTGGAATTCGTGATGTAAGATGTTACGGGAGATTACGCGACAAAAAACCGACATCCTGGCCGAGCGGGCCGCTTCGATCCTGACCATCGGCGGCTGCTCGGGCGGTGGTTCGGGCGACGCGGGCGGCGAGGCGGGCGGGTGCAGCGCGGGGGCGGGCGGCATCGCCTGCGAGAAGGACTCCGCCTCCGGCTCGGTCAGCCAGCGGGCCTGTGCCTTCTGCGGCGCCCGCGTGGTGCTCAACCCGATCACCGACGCCTTTCACATCATCCACGGGCCCATCGGATGTTCCAGCTACACCTGGGACATCCGCGGCTCGATGAGCAGCAGCAGCGACCTCTACCGCAACAGCTTCTCCACCGACATGAGCGAGACCGACATCATCTTCGGCGGCGAGAAAAAACTGTCCCGAGCCATCGACCAGGCGGTTAAAGCCCATCACCCTCCCCTGATCTTTGTCTATGCGACCTGCATCGTCGGCGTGATTGGTGACGATGTTCGCGCCGTCTGCAAGGCTGCCGAGAAGCGTCACGGAATACGCTGCGTGCCGGTGCAGTCGCCGGGTTTCTCCGGGCACAAGGCGATGGGCTACCGCCTGGCCGGCGAGGCGATCCTCGAGGTGGTGGGCAGCGAGCCCGTCGCGCGCCGCCAGGCCCACGGCATCAACATCCTTGGCGACTTTAACCTGGCCGGCGAGACCTGGATCGTCAAGAGCTACCTGCGCGAGATCGGCGTTAACGTGGTGGCCGGCATCACTGGGGACTCCACCTACGAGCAGCTGCGACGCGCGCCCGAAGCCGCGCTGAACGCCGTGCAGTGCGCTGGATCGATGCATGCCCTGGCCCGCAAAATGGAAGATCGCCTCCACATACCCTATGTTAACGTCAGCTTTTATGGCATCGAGGACACCTGTGCCTCGCTCGTTGGCATTGCCGAGGCTTTGGGCGATGCGGCCACCATCGCTCGCGCCGAGGCCTTCTGTGCCGAGCAACGCGCCGCCTGCGCCGTGCTGCTTGAGCGCTATCGCGCCAACCTGGAGGGTCGTCGCGCGGCGATTTATGTGGGCGGCGGCTTTAAGGCGATCTCGCTGATCAAGCAGTTCCGCGAGCTGGGAATGAGCACGGTGATGGTTGGCACTCAGACCGGACGCCCCGAGGACTACGAGGTGATCCGCGACATCGTTGAGCCCGGCTGCGTGGTGCTTGACGACGCCAATCCGGCCGAGCTGGAGCGCTTCATGTTGGATAAGGGCGCCGACATCCTGGTCGGCGGGGTTAAGGAGCGGCCGCTGGCCTACAAGCTGGGCGTGGCGTTTTGCGACCACAACCACGAACGCAAGCACCCCCTGGCCGGTTTTGTTGGTGTGGAGAACTTTGCGGCTGAGATCAATCGCTCCCTGAACTCCCCCGTCTGGCAATACCTGTGAAGGGGAACATAGTGAGGACAGCAGGGGACGGTTCTCGCGAAGGCGGACACAAAAGCGGACACAGGGACGGTTCATCCGTCCTGGGCGGAGGGACAACACAGAGGGACAACACAGAGGGACGGTTCTTTTGTGTTCCTGGCAACAAGGTTTCATCAGACACAACACAGAGGGACGGTTCTTTT
>JAISMZ010000106.1 GCA_031276475.1 Coriobacteriales bacterium | reverse complement strand
CGCGTGAGACCAACACCAAAAAGGCGGTGCATATCACCTTTGTCTCGGTGTATGGCCTGGCTCAAAACGAATACGCTGGCAACGTTCAGTCCGAGGTGACCGCAGATGCGTTGTTTGGGTGATGAACCGTCCTCGTGTCTGCTTTAACAGGCAATTCGGGAGTTTGCAAGTAATTTATTCGGGAGTTTGCAAGTCCTCTGGCCGGGAGTTGCAAATCGTTGCTCGCTGGATTGCGCGCAAAGCGCGGCTGCACAGGCCGCCGAGCGCGCGCAAAGCAGTCTCTTTTAGCACGCTCGCCGCCTGTGCCGGATGCCCTTGCTGCAGTCAGCCGATTATGCACCTTGCATAGTGATGCAAAAAGCCTGTGGAGAAAACCACTGCATATCCATAATTTGCGCCCCAAAACGCCGCGCGACATAGTACTATATAGAGCGAGGAACCAAAGGCCGGTTTTTGCTTAACGGAAAGAGGAAGCGGCATGCATCACTCTGAGGGCGGCAGCGCTCACCACCATCATCACGGCAGCGCCGCGGTTGGGCCAGACGACAGCACGATTCTGGCGCTGCTGGATTATTACTCCGAACACAACCAACAACACGCAACGGAGTTGCACAAGCTGGCCGAGCAACTTAAAGACGCGGGGCGCTCGGGGGCGGCTGCGGCGGTGGATCAGGCGCTTGGCCACTACCGGCGCGGCGACGCTGAGCTTGCGGTTGCTCGGGAGCTGCTGAGCGCCGGCGCCGCGCCGGCTGCCGCTGCTCCCGCCGCCCCGTCGGCCGCCGGCTCCGTTGCCGCCCCCGCGCCTGCTGCCGCGCCGTCAGGCGCCGCGCCGGCCGCTGCCTGCGAAGGCGCGCCGTCATCCTCCACATCTGGAGTTGCGGAGCCTACAGGCGTGCGGGAAAAGACTGAAGCACCCAACTGAAAGGAGTGACGCCTGTGTGCATTTCAACCGCCTATCTGGGCGACCAAAGTGGCGAGGTACTTGCCGAGTATGTGGCCAGCGTCAGGCAGGACGGCGAGAGCCTCGTCCTGACCAGCGTCGTTGGCGCGGACACGGTGGTTCGCGGCTCGCTCAAGCTGGCCGATTTAACCCGCGGCATCCTGCTGATAGAGCCGGCGGCGAGCGGCGCATGACCCAGACCATCGCATTTGCCGGCAAGGGCGGCACAGGCAAGACCAGCATCTGCGGGGTCGTTGTGGACTACCTGGTAAGGGCCGGCAAGACCCCGGTCCTGGCGGTTGACGCCGACGCCAACTCAAACCTCAACGAGGTTCTGGGCGTAGAGGTGGATAAGACCCTGGGCGAGATTCGCGAGATAATCGCCCATGCGGAGCTGGCGACCGAAAGCCCCATACCCTCCGGCATGTCCAAGCAGGACTATGCCGAGTACCAGTTTAGCAGCGCTTTGATGGAGTTGGACGACTTTGACCTTCTGGTGATGGGGCGCACGCAGGGCCAGGGCTGCTACTGCTACGTGAACGGGGTGTTGAAAAATCAGATTGATAAGTACGCGAAGAACTACAACTACGTGGTTGTGGACAACGAGGCCGGCCTGGAGCACATCAGCCGCGGCGTTTTGCCCAAGGTGGACGTGATGTTGCTGGTCAGCGATTGTTCGCGCCGGGGTATTCAGGCCGCGGGGCGCCTGCAGACGATGATCGGCGAGCTGGGGTTAAAGCCCGCGCAGCTGAAGCTGATCGTCAACCGCGCGCCGGCTGCGGACGGGGCAGCGGTTGTGGAGACGGACGTGGCTGGCGCGGGCATCGCGGCTGGCGCGGACGCTGCCCCGGCTGGCGCGGGCGTCGCGGCTGGCGCGGACGCTGCCCCGGCTGCGGAGCCTGCCGCTGAAGCCGTCACCGCCCCGGCTTTCGCCGCGCCGCTGGAGGCTGGCATCGTTGAGGAGATTGCGGCGCAGGGCCTCAGCCTGGCGGGAGTCGTTCCCACCGACGAGGCGGTCTACCGCTTTGACGCGCAGGGCAAGCCGACGGTTACCCTGCCCGAGAGCACACCGTTCAAGCAGGCGGTCTACGCCATCTTAAAAGAGCTGGGAATCTAGGGAGGCGGTTGCCCGCACAGAAGCACCGCCCAAACAGGTAGGCGGCCAAAGCGGCAAGCGAAGAAGGGAGAGCAGTTATGGCCAATGTATTTGAGAAACAGGTGTTTGCCTCCAGCATCGGCACGCTGGAAATCGGCACCGGGGAGCAGCGTCTTGTGATTGGAGGGGGTAACACCTGGCCGCTCTACGCCTTTGACGGCGAGCCTGACGCCGCGGCGGCCACGCCCGGCACCGCCCCCGCCACCGCCGCCGCGCCCGCGCCCGGCACCGACGCTGCCGCTGCCGCGCCTGCCGCCGCCGCTACTGCTGCCGCCGCAGCGACACAAAAGAGTACGTCCCTTTTGTGTTCTGCCGCGCCGCCGCGCGTCGGTCTGCAGATCTCCGACCTCGGCTCCGAAGGCCTTGACGCGGCGGTCGCAAGCTTTTACGCCGACTGCGCCGATGTGCCCGCGATGGCCGTAAAGGCCGCAGCGGTGCCCGGCGTGGAGTTCATCGCCCTGGCCTTTGACGGCGCCAATCCGGCGGGCGCAAACAAAGCTGTGGAGGAGTGCGTCGCGCTGGCCCAGGCCGTCGCCCAGGTCTGTCCGCTGCCGCTGGTGGTGGCAGGCTCAGGCAACTCCGAGAAGGACAGCGCGCTCTTTGAGAAGATTGCCGAGGCGCTGGAGGGCGAAAACGTACTCTTCGTCTCGGCCAAGGAGGAGAACTACAAGGCCGTTGGAGCCGCGGTCGCCCTGGCCTGGAACCAGAAACTGGCTGCCGAGTCCGCCGTGGACATCAACCTCGCCAAGCAGCTTAACCTGCTGCTCGGGCAGCTCGGCGTGAAAAACGAGAGCCTGGCGATGAATGTTGGTTGCGCGGTGGCCGGCTACGGATTTGAGTATGTGGTGAGCACCATGGAGCGGGTTAAGAGCACGGCCCTGACTCAGGCCGACGCCTCGTTGCAGATGCCAATCATCACGCCGGTTGGTGCCGATGCCTGGAACGTCAAGGAATCGCTGGCCGAGGAGGCCGACTATCCGCAGTGGGGCCCGCGCGAGGAGCGCGGCATCCAGATGGAGGTGGTTACGGCGGCGGCCTGTCTGGCCGCGGGATCTGACGCGGTGATCCTGCTGCATCCAACCGCGGCAACAACCATCGCGACCCTCGTTGAGCTGCTGATAATCGGCGGCTCCCCTGGCAAAAGCGATCTGCCGGGCTTTAATCTGAAGGGAGGAGAGTGAGATGGCACTCAAAGGACTGGATATCTTTAAGCTGACCCCCAAGACCAACTGCAAGGACTGCGGAGTGCCCACCTGCATGGCCTTTGCGATGAAGGTCGCGCAGGGCGCGCTGTTGGCGGACGCCTGCCCCCATCTCTCGGCCGAGGCGATAGCCCAGCTCAGCGCGGCAACGGCGCCGCCGATGCGCAGCGTCACGATAGGCAGCGGCGAGAACAGCCATACGCTCGGCGGCGAGACGGTGCTGATGCGCCACGACAAGACCTTCGTGAGCAAATGCCTCTCTGCCGTCGCGCTGCGTGACGACCAGGACGAGGAGACGCTCGCAGGGCTTTTGGCCACGGCCGCCGAGCTGGACTACGAGCGCATCGGCGAGCGGATGACCACCGACATGCTCGCCGTCGTCCACACAAAAAGCGATGCGGCCACCTATGCGGCGCTGGTCGGGCGGGCGCAAAGCGCGGGCCGCACCCTGTTGCTGGACTGCACCGACGAGGCGGCGGCGCGCGCCGCGCTGGAGGTCTGCGCAGCCAACAAACCGGTGCTCAACGGCGCGACGCCGGAGAACTTTACGGCCTTTCAGGCGCTGGCCACGGAGTTTGAGGTCGCGCTCGGCGTGCGCGCCAACAGCCTCCAGGAGCTCTACGACACGGTCGTCGCGTTGGAGGGCCAAGGCGCCCAGCAGTTGCTGCTCGACGTTGGAACGGCCTCGGTTAAAGAGGCCTTTGCCAACGCCGTGCAGATCCGCCGTGGTGCTCTGAGCAATGGCCTGCGCAGCCTGGGCTACCCCTCAATCGTCAACGTCGCCGCCCTGGCGCCGGGAAATCCCCACCTCGCAGCCGCGCTTGCCTCGTTGTTCACGCTCAAATACGGCTCTATCATCGTGCTTGAGCGACTCGACTTCGCGCTTAGCCTGCCGCTGCACGGCCTGCGCCAGAACATCTTTACCGACCCGCAAAAGCCGATGAAGGTCGAGCCGGGCATCTACCCGCTTAACGGCGCGGACGAAAACGCAATCTGTGCGACCACCTGCGACTTTGCGCTGACCTACTTCATGGTCTCCGGCGAGCTGGAGCGCAGCGGCGTTCCCGTGAACCTGCTGATCAGCGACGCCGGCGGCTACTCGGTGTTAACGTCGTGGGCAGCGGGCAAGTTTACCGCCTCGTCAATCGCCGCCTTCATCAACGAACAGAATATTGCCGAGAAGGTAAGCAACCGGACGCTG
Organism: Coriobacteriales bacterium; assembly: GCA_031276475.1. Taxonomy (GTDB): domain Bacteria; phylum Actinomycetota; class Coriobacteriia; order Coriobacteriales; family UBA8131; genus JAISMZ01. The sequence goes on along the minus strand of JAISMZ010000106.1, from coordinate 4,815 downwards.
GTGATTCCCGGCAAAGTCGCCGTGCTTAAAGGCGAGTTGGAGGAGAAACTGCCCGAATGGACGATTAAGGTCGGCCCGAACGAAGCGATACAGCTCGTAAAATATATGCGCGAGGTAACAGGAGGTGTGGCAAATGGCTAGATTTTGCATAATCGGAGAGCGGATTCACTTTATCTCGCCGGTGATTCGCGAGGCGATGCTTGCCCGCGACCCCGGCCCGGTCATCCAGAGGGCCAAAGAGCAGCTCGACGCGGGTGCCGATTACCTCGACGTCAACATCGGGCCGGCCGAGTCGGGCGGCGAGGAGCTGATGAAGTGGGCGGTGCGCCTGCTCCAGGACGAGTTTAACAATGTGCCGCTTTGTCTGGACACCGCAAACAGCAAGGCGATAGAGGCCGGCATCTCGGTTTATGACCGCAGCAGGGGCAAGCCGATAGTCAACTCCGCCGATGCGGGCGAGCGAATTGCCAACATCGACCTGGCAGCGGACAACGATGCTATTGTACTAGCGCTTTGCAGCAAGGCCGGCGTCCCTGCCGACAACGACGAGCGGATGCTTTATTGCCAGGAGCTTTTGGAGCGCGGTATGGAGCGCGGCATGGATCCCGAGGATATGTGGTTCGACCCGCTTTTTCTGGTGATTAAAGGGATGCAGGAAAAACTCCCCGACGTGCTTGAGGCAATCAGGATGCTTTCTGACATGGGCCTGAAGACGACCGGCGGCCTCTCCAACATCTCCAACGGAATGCCCAAACAGATCCGCCCGATCATGGACAGCGCGATGATCGCCATGGCGATGCAAAGCGGCCTGACCAGCGCCATCATCAACCCCTGTGACCAGCGGATGATGGAGACCATCAAGAGCTGCGACGTGATTCGCGGCAACATCCTCTATGCCGATTCGTACCTGGAAGTCTGAGTAAGGAGACTATCATGAGTGGACTGACCGACCTGATCTATGGCGGCTCAAACGCCGTCGCCGAGCTGACCGAAGCTGCCGTAAACGACGCGATTGCCCAATACGGGGCCGAGCATCCCGTCGCGTTTCCCGACACGGCCTATTTCTTTCCCACGATCTATGCCGCCACCGGCGTTAAGGTGACCAAGCTCGGTGACCTGCCGGCCTGCGTAGGGGTCCTCAAAAGCCTGATTACCAACAGGGAGGACCTTGGCGATGCCCTTAACGCCGGCCTGGCCACCGCCGTGGGCGCCGAGATCATCGAGGGCCTGAAGTACGCCGCCGGCGGCGACCCCTACGAGGGCGAGGGCGGCATCGGCTTTGTGCCCGACAAGATCATCCGCTCGCTGGGCGTGCCGCTGGTCACCGGCGACATCCCCGGCGTTGCCGTGGTGCTCGGCACGGCGGACGACCCTGAGGCCCTGGCCAGCATTGTCAAGGACTACCAGACCAAGGGCATCCTGACCTTTTTGGTGGGTGGCGTCTGCGACCAGGTGCCCGCGGCCGGCGTGAAGGTTGGCCTGGACTTTCGCGTCGTGCCGCTCGGGCATGATGTGACCAGCGTGACCCACGTGGTAACCGTCGCGATTCGCGCGGCGCTGATCTTTGGCAACATCCAGCCCGGTGCCCTGCCCGAGCTGCTGGCCTACACCAAGGAGCGGGTGCCGGCCTTCGTCAACGCCTTTGGTGCCCTGGACGCCGTAACGGTCTCCGCCGGCGCTGGGGCGATAGCGCTGGGGTTTCCGGTAATCACCGACCAGAACCTGGGAGATCTGCAGATCGCCGGCGCGCTGGAGTCGGTGACCGACCTTGGCCAGACCGCGGCAAAATCGCTGGAGCTGCGCAACATCAAGGTCAAGGTGACCTCGATTCCCATCCCGATAGGCTGCGCGTCAGCCTTTGAGGGCGAAATTATCCGCAAGGCGGACACCTGGGCGGAGTTCACCTCCGACAAAAACCCCGCCTTCGAGCTGGTAATCATGCGCCAGCTCTCCGAGATCGAGGATCACAAACTGATCATCGACGGCCCCGACCTGCAAGGCGAGGCGATGATCCAGATGCCGATGGCGACCATCGTCGAGGTCGCGGGCGCCAAGATGCAGGAGGACTTTGAGCCGGTCATCGAGCGCAAGATACACTACTGGTACAACTTCCTCGAGGGCATCATGCACACCGGCCAGCGCAACCTGATCCGCATCCGCATCAGTAACGAGGCCCACAACAAGGGCTTTGGCCTGAAGCACTTCGCCGATGTGCTCTACGCAATGGTGATGGACGATTTCGGGTCGGTTGTGGATAAGTGCCAGATAACCATCGTCACCGACCCCGACAAAGTGCACGAACTTATGGAGAAGGAAGCCCTGCCGCGCTATGCGGCCCGCGACGCCCGCATCGACAACATGACCGACGAGAGCGTTGACGAGTACTACACCTGCATCCTCTGCCAGAGCTTTGCGCCGGCGCACTGCTGCGTGGTTACCCCCGAGCGCCTGGGACTTTGCGGTGCGGTGAGCTGGCTGGACGCCAAGGCGACCAAGGAGCTAACACCCACTGGCCCCTGCCAGCCAATAGAGAAGAAGGGGCTCATCGACGAGCGCAAAGGCATCTATGAGGAGGTTAACAAAAAGGTCGAGGAGGCCTCGCACGGCAACGTCAGCCAGGTCACGCTCTACTCGATCCTCGAAGACCCAATGACCAGCTGCGGCTGTTTTGAGTGCATCTGCGGCATCTTGCCGGAGGCCAACGGCGTGGTTATCGTCAACCGCGAATACGTGGGAATCACGCCCACAGGCATGACCTTTGGCGAGCTGGCAAGCATGACCGGCGGCGGCGTGCAGACCCCCGGATTCATGGGGCACGGCCGCCACTTCATCGCCTCCCACAAGTTCATTCATGCCGAGGGCGGCCCGGAGCGGATCGTCTGGATGCCCAAAGAGCTTAAAGACGACGTTGCCTCGCGGCTGAACCGGACCGTTGAGGAGCTCTATGGCATCAGCGACTTTACCGAGATGATCTGCGACGAGACCATCGCCACCGACTCCGAGGCGGTGCTTGAGTTTCTCAGCGAGAAGGGCCATCCGGCGCTTGCCCTGGACGAGTTGATGTGACCCAGCCGCGTAAGGCAGCGCCGCAGACGGCCTACAGCATCCGCTTTCTGCGCGGCGGCGAGCTGGCCAAAAGTGTTGCCGCCACGCCCGGTGAGAACCTATTCGGGCTTGCCCAGGCCGCCGGCGTGGCGATTGACGCCCCCTGCGCCGGCAACGGCAGCTGCGGTAAATGCCGCCTGTTGCTGCTGGAAGGGGAGGTAGCTCACGATTACTCGCCGGCCCTGGCCGCCGATGATTTTGCCCTGGGATGGCGTCTGGCCTGCCGCAGCCACGTTTGCGGCGACGCCTCCTTTGAGCTGCCGGACAGCGCCGAGGCCTGGCAGGCGGGGCTCAAGGCGCAGCGCGGCGCTGCCGACGAGCAGAGCTGGCAGGCCCTTAAGGCCTCGCTTATCGCCCATCAGTTTTGGCAGCTGGACGTTGGTGCGGCCGGGGAAAAAGTTGTGGAGGCGGACGGGGCTGATCCGCCTGCGGCCGGCGCCGGTGCTGCTGGCGCCGCCGCCCCCGCCCCTGCTGGTGGCGGTGCCGCGGCCGCCGCCCCTGCTGGTGCCCCCGCCGCCTTGGCCTTTGATTTGGGCACCACCGGCGTCTCGGCGCTGCTGCTGGATATGAGCAATGGTGAGGTTTTGGCCAGCGCCTCGCTGGGCAACGCTCAGATTCGTTACGGTGCCGACGTGATCAGCCGGATCATCCAACAGAGCCGCCCCGGCGGCGTTGAGCGTCTGCGCCGCGCCGTGTTGCAGGATACCCTCAACCCCCTGATAGCGACGCTCCTCTCCACAGCGGGTCTATCTGGCGAATGCGTCCGGCAAATTGCCATTGCTGGTAACACTACCATGAACCACCTGTTGCTTGGCCTGCCGACCGAGTCGATACGGATGGAACCGTTTGCACCCTGCTTCCTTAAGCCCCCCAATCTTACCGCCGCCGACGTTGGCTTGGAGTTGGCGGGTGTGCAGCGGCCCGCCCCCGGCAGCTCGGCAGGGAAGCCCAGTTGCGCGCCGCCTCAGCCCACCCTCGCCTCGCAGCGGCCCACCCCCGAGGCACGAATTCCGGTGTTTCTGGCGCCCAACGTGGGCGGCTATGTGGGGGGCGACATCACCGCCGGCGTGCTGGCCAGCGGTATCTGGGAATCCGATGAACTTCAGCTGTTCATCGACCTGGGGACCAATGGCGAGCTGGTTTTTGGTAACCGCGAGTTGATGCTGACCTGCGCCTGCTCCGCCGGCCCGGCTTTTGAGGGCGGCGAGATAAGTAACGGGATGCGAGCGACGCAGGGGGCGATTGAGGCGGTGCGCCTGAACGACGATCTGGAACCAGAGTTTACGGTCATCGGCGGCGGCAGGCCCTTAGGGATCTGTGGCTCGGGACTGATCGACCTGGTGGCCGAGCTCTGGCGCACGGGGGCGATAGATGGTAGGGGTCGCCTGAATGCCATCTCGCGCCGTGTCCGTCGCGATGAGTACGGCATCGGCAGCTACGTACTTGCCTTTGCCGGCCAGACGCCAGATCACGGAGGCCCGGCCCCAACCAGCGACATCGTGCTCAGCGAGGTAGATATCAGCAGCTTCATCCGCGCCAAGGCGGCGATATTTTCGGCGATCATGGTGATGCTCAGCTCAACGGGATTCTCGCTTGCGGACATCTCCCGCGTCCTGGTGGCCGGCGGCATTGGCAGCGGCATAAACATGGCCAACGCCGTAGCCATCGGCCTGTTTCCCAAGCTTTCTGCCAAGCGCCTGACCTACATCG
>JAISMZ010000100.1 GCA_031276475.1 Coriobacteriales bacterium | reverse complement strand
CTCTCCCTGCAACTGATCGTCCAGGCTCTGCCGGAGTTGGTAGACCAGGTGATGGCCGAGGCGTCACTGTACGACCCCGAGCTGGCGGCACTGGCGCTCAAGCAGGGTGCAGGCTCGGTGGAAGAAGCGGTCTTTTTGCTGCGAGCCTTTCGCTCAACATTGGAGCGCCCCTATGTCTCGCGTGTCATAAACACCGCCGAGATGCGCGTTGAGCGGCGCATCTCGGCGGCCTTTCAAGACATCGCCGGAGGTCAGATCCTTGGGATGACGCGCGATTACAGCCATCGGCTGCTGGATTTCTCGCTGGCGGACGCTGGTGACGCCACTGCGGCTGACCCCGCCTCCGACGCTTCCGCCCCCGCCACCCCCGCCCCGGTCGGCGACTCCTTTACAGGCTTTTCCGGCATCGCTGCCCTACCCAAGGTCAGCAGCTACCTGGCCGAACAGGGGCTTTACATCCCGCCCGTGCCCGATGACACGCAGCCCTGCGACATCACCATGGAGCCGCTCAGTTTTCCGTCCCCGCGCAGCGCCCGCCTGCAGATACTGGCCCGTGGCATGACCCAGGCGGTGATGGCCTTGGGCTACGCGGCGATCCGCGGCTTTGGCCCTGCACATCCCACCGTCGGCGAGCTGCGTCAGGGGCGGCTGCCCGTCTACATCGACCGACCCTTCTCGCCAGGAGACGCCGAGGACGCCTATTACGTGGGTTCCCTGGCGGTCACCGAGGTGGAGAGCCTGTTTGGCAGCGAGCAGGCGCGGCCCTCGCCGGACGAGGACGCGTCTGCGCCGGATGCGGACGCCGCGCCGCCGCCCCCGGAGTCTGCGCCTGAGCCCCAGCACGAGCTGGGCTTTGAGATCGGCTACGGGCTGGTCTACGGACGCTCTGAGAGCAAGGCTATCGCGATGAGCGTACTCGACTACTGCCTCTCTCAGGGTGACGCCCGCTACCCCACGCAGGACGAGGAGTTCGTTCTCTATCACGTGGACGGTGTGGAGGCGACCGGCTTTCTCTCGCACCTCAAGCTGCCTCATTATGTGACCTTCCAGTCCAAGCTGAGCAGCACCCGCGGCACGCGAGCCCAGGAGGCCGCCCCGCAGCACAAAGGGGAGGAGCACAAGGAGGAGCGCAGAGGGGAGCGGGAGCACAAAGGGGACGTACTCTTTTGTGTTCCCGACAAATCTCCTTGCGACCAAACCGATCTTGCCGAACACAAAAGAGTACGTCCCCTTTGTGCTCCCGCTCCCCTCTGCGCTCCTCCTTGTGCTCCTCCTGCTCCCCCTGCTCCCCCTGCCCCCACTACCCCAGAGGAGGCCAGCGATGACGCGTCAGCTCTATAATTTCGCCCTGTTAGACGAGGGCTCCAAGCGCGAGATCCGCCGCGCCATTCTCAAAGGTATCGCTATTCCTGGCTATCAGGTTCCCTTCGCGTCGCGAGAGATGCCCATCGGGCGCGGTTGGGGCACCGGCGGCCTGCAGATCACCTTGGCGATCATCGGCGCCAGCGACGTTTTGAAGGTCATCGACCAGGGCCACGACGGCAGCGTCAATGCGGTGAGCATCAAGAAGCTGGTCTATGCGACCACCGGTGTGGAGCTTACCGAGGACACGGCGGCGGCCACGCTGATCCAGTCCCGCCATCGCGTACCCGAGTGGCCGCTGAACGCCGAGCAGGTGCTGGTCTTGCAGGTGCCGACCCCCGAGCCGCTGCGCGAGATAGAGCCGCGCGAGGCCCAGACCCGCCGCCTGCACGCCGAGGCGGACTACACCGGCGCCTGGCTGGTGCTTTTTGAGCAGGTCGTGCGCTACGGCAGTGCCACCACGGGCGCGGATCATCCGGTGCTGGTCAACGGCCGCTACCTGATGGCCCCCTCGCCGATCCCGCGTTTTGACAACCACAAGCTGAACCAGGCCGAGCATCTTACCCTGCTGGGTGCCGGGCGCGAGAAGAAGATCTACGCCGTGCCGCCTTACACCAGCGTCGAGTCGTTAGATTTTGAGGACTATCCCTTTGTTACCGAGAGCTTCCCCGACGCCGTCTGCCGCCTCTGCGGGGCGCGCGACGTTTACTTTGATGAGCTGCAAGACCCGCAGACGGGTGTGGTCTATTACCAATGCAACGACACCAACTACTGCGCCCAGCGTCAGGCAGCGGCCCTGCATCTGGAGGAGTCCGCCCACGATTCCAGCCGCGAAGCCTGCGCGCAGGCAGCGGCCGCGCCTCTGCAGCAGCCGGCCGGGGCTCCTGCGCTGACCCCCGTGCTGGCAGCCGCGTCGTCGTCGGCAGAGTCCCATACGGCGGCCGCGCCCCAGCGCCAGGCAGCGAGGCCCTCGCGATGATCGATCCCAAAAGCATCGCCGCCGCCAAGCCGATACTCTCGCTGTCCCAGCTCAGCTGCAGCTTCAACTCCGCCGGCCGCGCCTCCAGCTGCTCCTACTGCGCCGACCCGCAGGCCGAGCTGGAGCGCAATGTCTGTCCGCGCTGCGGCAGCGTGCACGCCCTGCGCGATGTCTCGCTGGAAGTCTATCCGGGCGAGATCGTCGGCATCGTTGGCGAGAGCGGCTCGGGTAAGTCGACACTGATGCGCTGCGTCTGCTTTGACCAGCCGGCCAACTCCGGCGCGGTCACCACCAGCCTCGTGGACGATGGCCAGACCAACCTGCTGCATTGCTCGCCGCGCCAGAAGCGCCAGATTCGCAACACGCTGTTCGGCATGGTCTATCAAAACCCCTATCTTGGCCTGCGGATGGATCTCAGCGCCCTTTCCAATATCGCCGAGCAGATGATCGCCTCGGGTTGTCGCAACGTCGAGCAGATGCGCCAACGTGGCCACGCGCTCCTGGAGCGGGTCAACATCCCGCTGAGCCGCGCCGGCGACGCGCCGCGGCTGTTCTCCGGCGGCATGCAGCAGCGCGTCCAGATTGCCAAGGCGCTCTCCAACAACCCGCCGATACTGCTGCTTGACGAGGTGACCACGGGGCTGGACCTCTCGGTGCAGGCCACCGTGCTCGACCTGATCATGCAGCTGCGCCGTGACCTGGAGATCAGCATGCTGATAGTCAGCCACGACCTGCGGGTGATCCGGATGCTCGCCCAGCGCAGCTACGTGCTCCTGAACGGTCGCGTGGTGGAGCACGGTCTGACCGACCAGATACTTGAGGATCCGCAGCACTGTTACAGTCAGCAACTGGTTCACTCGCTGTTGTGAGCCAACGCGATCAGCACAGGAGTTCTTTGATGTCCGTAACCGTCATCTTGGGAGGAACCGTGGTTTTGGCAGACCGCCTGGCCGCGAACCACGACGTGATCATCAGCGATGGCCGGATCGTCGCGATAGAGCCGAGTTGCGAGCGGGTGCCCCTTTGGGATGCGCAAAGCTCGGTATCTGGAGGAGAACGCGGACACAGGGACGGTTCATCCGTCCTGTTTTCTGACGAGCTTACTGCGGCAATAGGCAGATTACAGGAAAACAGGACGGATGAACCGTCCCTGTGTCCGCTTCTGGTTGACGCCCGCGGCTGTTACGTGATGCCCGGGTTCATCGACATCCACTCCGACTACATCGAAAGCGTCGCCTCGCCGCGCCCCGGCGTGGTGATGGACCTCAGTGCGGCACTGTACGAGGCCGACCGTGCGCTGGTCGCCCAGGGTGTGACGACGATCTTCCATTCACTCTCTATCTACGGGCTGACGGTATTTGACCACAAGCCGATCCGCCGCTTTGAGAATGTCTCGCGGTTGATCGAGCAGATCGGCGCGATGCGTGAGCGCGAGGCGGACGGTCATCTGATCCGCCACCGGATGCATCTGCGCGTTGAGCTGGACGCGGTGGCGCGGCTGATTGAGATCCACGACTATCTGCTGGCGGGCAAGGTCGATCTGCTCTCGTTCATGGATCACACGCCCGGGCAGGGGCAGTATCGCGACCTGGAGGTGTTTGTGAACACCCTCAGAGGCTACAAGCGCGATATCAGCGACGAGGCGGCACACGAGCTGATCCGCCGCCAGCAGGGAGCTGCCAAGCTGTCGCTGGAGCAGATGCGGCGTTTGATTGCGACGGCGCACGAGCAGGGCATTGCGGTTGCCTCGCACGATGACGACAGCGCTGACAAGCTGGAACTGATGCAGCAGCTCGGCGTTAGTATCTCGGAGTTTCCGATCTCGTTGGCGGTGGCCCGTGAGGCCGCTCGCAGGAAGCTGCACACGGTGGCGGGAGCACCAAACGTGCTACTTGGACATTCACATTCTGGGAATCTCTCGGCACGCGAGGCGGTCTGTGCGGGAGCGGCCGACATCCTTTGCAGCGACTATTATCCGGCCGCTCTGCTGCGGGCGGTCTTTACGCTGCATCACGACTGCAACATTGCCCTGCCGGATGCTGTCGCGCTGGTGACACTGAACCCCGCCCGCGCGACCGGCCTGGACGCGGAGCTGGGCGAGATAGCCGTAGGCAAGCGCGGCGACATCCTGGTTGTGCGCGAGCACGCCGTGACTTTGAGCCCTGATGCCGCCGCAGCTCGCAAAGACGCTGCCGCGGCCGACGAGTCTGGCGAGGCTCAGGGCGCCGCCACTCGCAGCGCTGTCCGAGGTGTCTGTGTGGTGGAGGTGGC
>JAISMZ010000267.1 GCA_031276475.1 Coriobacteriales bacterium | reverse complement strand
CATTATTTTTGTGGGAGGATAGAATGGAACTGGTGGGCGTTACTGGGATTGAACCAGTGACCTCTTCCGTGTGAAGGAAGCGCGCTCCCGCTGCGCCAAACGCCCACGAATGCGATAGGAGTATTTTAGCGGTGTGGCCGGTTTAGCGCAAATCCGCGGTTTTACCCTGCCGGTCATCCGGGTGCAGGCGGCGGTTGCTGAGGTGAGGGCAGAAATAGGGACGTGCAGGCGGCGGTTGCAAGGTGTTGCAGGCTGTCGGCCGTGGCGGGCATGTGCGGCACGGGGCTCGCTGCGCGCCGCCACCAGGCCGCAGACGTCGCCTCTCAGACGACGATGTTCACCAGCTTGCCGGGGACGGGAATCACCTTGCGGACGGTCTTGCCGGCCAGAAGCCCGGCGGCCTGCTCCTGGGCCAGCGTTGCCAGCTCCTCGGCGGAGGCAGAGGCGGGCACCTGGATGCGCAGGCGCACCTTGCCGTTTATCTGGATGGCGATCTCAACGCTGTCGGCCTGCGCCAGGGCTGCGTCAAAGCATGGCCAGGGCTGCTCGTGGATTGAGTCTTCGCGCTTGAACAGCGTGTGCCAGAGCTCCTCGGCAAAGTGCGGAGCGATGGGAGCCAGCAGCCGGGTGATGGTTGTGGCGAGCTCCTCGTCAAAGTGGCGGCCGTCGGACGCGGCGTGGCGCACGGCAGCGGGCTCGGTGGCAACAGGCGCGAGTTCGGCATCGGTCGCGGGGGCGGTGACAGGCGCGAGCTCGCCATGCCGCTCGCTGGCGGAGGCGAGGTGCAGATAGCCGGTGGTGCTGTTAGCCAGCTCCATCACGGCGGAAATCGCGGTGTTAAAGTTGAAGCGCTCAATGTCGTCGGTGACTTTGCCAACAACGCGATGGCGCTCGCGGGTCAGCTCGTCGCGGGCGGCCTGTAGCTTTGCCGCCGCAGAAGCGGCGGGGGCGGCAGGGGCAGCGGGAGCGGCGTCACCCGCCGCGGCAGGGGCGACGGCCTCAGCAACGGGGGCGGCATCCTCCTCCACAGCTTGAGCCGCGCCGCCCGCAGCCGCGCCGCCCGCAGCCGCGCCGCCCGCAGCCGCGCCACCAGCGGCCCCCGTCCCGGCCTCGTGGTACAGCGTCTCCTCGCCGGCAACGCCGAGCAGGTCGTGCAGCAGGCGCCAGACGCGCAGCAAGAAGCGGTAGATCCCCTCCAGGCCGGCCTGCGACCACTCCAAGTCCTTGTCCGGCGGCGCCATAAAGAGGATGTAGGCGCGCAGTGCGTCGGCGCCGTAACGCTCGATCATCGCCTCGGGGGCGACGACGTTGCCTTTGGATTTGCTCATCACCTCGCCGTTCAGTTTAACCATCCCCTGGGTCAGCAGATTGGCGAAGGGCTCCGCAAAGCCAAGCAGGCCGATGTCGCGCAGGGCCTTGGTAAAGAAGCGCGAGTAGAGCAGGTGCAAGATGGCGTGCTCGATGCCGCCGATGTACTGGTCGGCCGGCAGCCAGCTGTCGGCCGCCGCGCGGGAAAAGGGCAGGCTGGTGTTGTGGGCGTCGGTGTAGCGCAGGTAGTACCAGCTGGAGCAGGTGAAAGTGTCCATGGTGTCGGTCTCGCGGTGCGCCGGGCGGCCGCAGACCGGGCAGGGCACGTCGTAGAACTCGGGGTGGGCGGCCAGGCTGTCGCCGGCGGCAACGTCCACGTCCATCGGCAAGACGACGGGCAGGTCGGCCTCGGGCACGGGCACGATGCCGCATTCGTCGCAATAGATGGCCGGAATCGGGTTGCCCCAGTAACGTTGGCGCGAGATCAGCCAGTCGCGCAGGCGAAAGTTCACGGCGGGCCGCCCGGCGCCATGCGCGACCAACCAGTCGCAGACCGCCTGGGCGCCTGCGGAATCCTTGCCGGCGGCCAGCCCGGTAAAAGTGCCGCTTTGCACCATCACGCCCGGGCCGGCATAGGCCTCGCTCCAGGGCACGTCCGTGCGACGGCGTTCGGCGACGCCGGCAAGCTCAGGATAAAGCCCGTCCTCCTCGGCAACTACCACGGGCACGATGGGCAAAGAGTACTGGCGGGCGAACTCAAAGTCGCGCTGGTCGCCGGAGGGCACGGCCATCACGGCGCCGGTGCCGTAATCCATCAGCACGTAATCAGCTATCCATATAGGCACTTTATCGCCGTTAACCGGGTTCTCGACGTAGCGCCCCGTAAAGGCACCGGTCTTCTCGCGCTCGCCGCGGGCGCGCTCCACGGCGCTGGCGGCCTGGGCGGCGGCAACAACGCGGGAGACCTCAGCCTCATAGGGCGTTTTGGCCACCAGCCGCGCCACCAGCGGGTGCTCGGGCGCCAGCAAAAAGAACGTGCAGCCAAAGAGCGTGTCCGGCCGGGTGGTAAAAACGGTGATCCGCTCCTGCGTGGGCTCGCCGTGCGCGTCGCAGAGCCGGAAGGAGACCTCGGCACCGCTGGAGCGGCCGATCCAGTTGGCCTGCATCTGGCGAACACGCTCCGGCCAGCCCTCCAAAAGTGATAAATCGTCTAGCAGCTCATCGGCGTAGTCGGTAATCTTGAAAAACCACTGTTCCAGCTCGCGGCGCTCGACCGCCGTCTTACAGCGCCAGCACTGCCCCTCGCCTATCACCTGCTCGTTGGCCAGCACCGTCTTGCAGCTCGGACACCAGTTAACCGCCGAGGAGCGCCGCTCGACCAGGCCCCGCTCCCAAAGCTTAAGGAAGATCCACTGGCCCCAGTGGTAATACTGAACATCGGAGGTAATCACGCTGCGATCCCAGTCGTAACTGAAGCCCATCCGCTTAAGCGAGGCGCGTTGGCGCTCGATGTTCGCGTAGGTCCACTTCGCCGGCGTGGAGCCCTGCTTGATGGCCGCATTCTCCGCCGGCAGACCAAAGGAATCCCAGCCGATGGGGTGCAAAACATCAAAGCCGCGCATCCGCTTGTAGCGGCTGATCACGTCGCCAATGGTGTAGTTGCGCACGTGACCCATATGCACATCGCCAGACGGATAGGGAAACATCTCCAGCACATAGTAATGAGGTTTGGAGGAGTTCGGGGATGAATCCTGCCCTGCGGCCTGCGCGGATGGCGCGGCGTCCCGGGCGTCGGCCTGAGTGGCGTCCCGGGCGTCGTTGCCTCTGGCGTCTCGGGCACCGCCGCGCGTGGAGTCCTGCTGCACCGCCCGCGCGCCAGCCTGCTCCCAGACCTGCTGCCAGTGGGTCTCTATCTTCTGTGGATCATAGCTTTGCATTAACGCGCTCCTTGCCTGCTGTGTTCTAAACAGCCGCCTTCACGGGGGAAGCTCTCCCCTGCGGCCTGCCCGCACCGCCACTGTCAGCGGCACGATGAAATGAGATAACGATAATTGTAGCAGTCTTTGCGCTGCGCCCGTGTCACCACTCAATAGACCCTACAGACGCTGGCCACGCGCACCTCACGCGCTCCGGCGCCGATAAGCACCGCCGAGGCGGCCTCTACCGTTGCCGTCGTGGTTATCACATCGTCAATCAGCAAAATCCTGCGGCCAGAAACGCGCTCGGGGCAGACGCATTCAAGCATCCCCGCCAGATTGCGCAGCCGCTGCTCGCGGTTCAGTGCCCGCTGATCCTCACCGCCTTTTTTCTGGAGACAGGCGCAGACCTCCAGGCCCGTCAGCGTCGTCAGATGTTCAGCTACCAACCGCATGTGGTCAAAACCGCGGGCACGAATCTTGGCGCGGTCGGCGGGAATGTAGGCTAACAGATCGGCCCAGCCAAGCCACTGCCGGGGTATCGCTCGCGCCAGACGCTCGGCGCAAAGAGCTGCCAGGCGCCGCTCGTGCTGGTCTTTGTAGATGGTAACCAGGCGCGCCGCCACGCCGCTGAACTGATAGGCGCTGACCGCGGCACTAAAGCTCAGCGGCAGTGGCCCGTCGGTGGCATAGCACTCGGTACAGATAAGCACGCCGTAAGGTGCCCCGCAGCGCGGGCAGGCGCGCTCGGTCGCGATGACCGGCGCGGCAGCCTCGCAGCGCTCGCAGAGCAAGACCCCCAGGCGCTCGCAGCCCACGCAGCGTCTGGGCCAGGCCAGCTCCATCAGCTCGCTCAACAGACCGGCGTCGGCCGCCGGTACCGAACTTCTCTGAGTAACATATGCTTGCATAAGTCTATGATAACAGATACTCACGCAAGGTCAAGCAACAAAGGCAGGCCAGGCCAGGACAAGAGCCAGGCAGTCGCCCCCAAAAGCTGTCATTCAGTAAAGCAATAAGGAGCCCGAAAAACGCCGTCCTCGGTAACGATTGCCGTAATCAGCTCGCCGGGGGTAACGTCAAAAGCGGGATTAAAGACAGCAGCGCCTTCAGGTGTGGAGGAAAACCAGCCGTCAAGGCGATACCCTGCCTCTTCCCGTACAAGGCTCAGACGCTGACCGGCATCGAGTGACAACTCCCGTGCGCCGGCCTCGGTGAGCAGCCTCAGGGCATCGGCCTCGGCGCTGTTAGCGGGCGTTATCAGTCCCGTGGCCGTAAAGCCGGCCAGCTCACGGGCGTCGCGCTGCTCAATCTCTATCTCCGCACCGCTGGTAAGGCTCGCATCGATGCTGCTGCGCGGCGCAACAACATAGAAGGGCAGTCCAAAGTGGGCGGCCAGCACCGCCAGGCTCAGGGTGCCTATCTTGTTGGCCGCATCCCCGTTTGCGCAGATCCGATCGGCACCCACCAAGACGCAATCCACCCTGCCCGTGGCCATACAGGTCGCAGCCATGCTGTCGGCTATCAGTGTGGCGGGGATGCCGCAGCGCATCAGCTCCCAGAGGGTCAGGCG
>JAISMZ010000259.1 GCA_031276475.1 Coriobacteriales bacterium | reverse complement strand
ACTCGTCAGCAGTCTTATACTTTGATAAATCAAGATATTTCAGAGTAGCATACTCTGCGGATACTGCAGTTCGTCTATCATGAAGTGGTATCGCATGTGCACGGAGAAAACCGCCGCTACTGTCAAAAATATAACGACCCTTTACAAAGTCGCAATCACTACACGCTGCCATTGTTCACTCCAATCTTCATTCCTGCGCATTGCAATTCCATGTTGTTGCTCATATTTCCTCCTTTAAACTTTATACGACTTTTTGTGGCAGAGATATCAAATGTCTACGAACATCTCTTTGCAAATCACGAATTTTATTGTTTATATCGATCGAGCGGTCATAATCTTCGAACTGGAGTCGATGCCTATCGGTTTTATTAAGATGAAGCGCAAAAAGGGTTATCTGCAAATCGCACAGCTGCAATACCTCATCGTACTTGTCGAAGAGATACTCAGAGATGAAGGCACCGTTGTAATGCAATGAGTCTTGGGCTATCCCGAGACTTTTCGCTGCGCTATTAAAATATCCCTTCTCTCTCTCGTATTGTTCACCTGCATCATCACTTACACCTATGAGACGCGGTGGTATCATGGTACAAACATCTTTATTTAAATCGAAAAATGACCTTGAGAGTCTGCCATAAACTTCAAACTCCATATCAAAGCGCGCCCGGCTGATGTAGTTTTTGGATTCGAGATTACTTCGATGCGATTCGGCCTTTTTGTCATAGCTGCTCTTTAATTCAGCAAGCCTCTTGTTCGACCTGTAACCAAACAAACTAACAATGAGAGCGCTGAATGCCTCAACAAATGCGATGACTAACAATAAGCCAGATTCAGTGGACACAACGACAGCCCTTCCCGATAGAAAATGGAAAGCGGATGGCTTCGCGTGTGTTGGTCTGGCAAGCAAGAAGAAGGACATCCGCTACGGTCGCCAAACCACAAAGAGATTCACAAGAAATTTCTTAGAAGGCAGATGTCCTTCTGCATGAAATTTCTTATGCGGAATCCTTGCAGGAGCCGCTTTGTGATTTGGCAACGCTAATTGTAACCGTTTGTGGTTTGTCTTGCTGACGAGATTTGCACTTCGCCAAAAAATAGGCGGCCGTGTCACAGCGCAACCTCATCGCTTCGAACATCGTGTTATAGATGCGGTGAATGTCTTAGGTACTGTTGTTCGCCTGTCCTACCGTATGATTCCATGCCTTTTGGAGCAACTACTTCAGCGACAGCAGCCTCTGGCAGACGAGGTTTCCAGCTAAAAAAACACGCTCACTTTTGTTAGTTGGGGATGTGCCCTCTCCCACGGCTGGCGCCTCAGTACCGCCGACGCTGGGCCTGCGCGGGGATATTCAGAGCCTTGCGGTATTTGTTTACCGTGCGCCGGGATATGCTCAAGTCCTGGCGCGTCAGGGCATCGCAGATATCCTGATCGCTGAGTGGCTGGTGAGGGTCCTCGTGCTCCACAAGCTCCCGGATCTTCGCCTTGATGGCCTGAGAGGAGACGTCGCCGTCGGGGGCAGATGCGCCGTGCACCGCAGTGGAGATGAAGAAGAAGCGCAGGCTGTAGACGCCAAACGGGGTTTGCAGCCAGGAGTTTCTGGCTACGCGGCTAACCGTTGACTCGTGAACCTCGGCCCGCTCGGCAACCTGGGCCATGGTCAGCGGCCGCAGGCGCTGAACACCGCCGTGGCGAAAGAACTCCTCCTGGTAATAGACGACGGCCGAGCTTATCCGGATCAGCGTCTGTTTGCGCTGCTCGATACCTTTTATCAGCGCCTGGGCGGCCTTCAGCTGCTTGCGCAGGTACGTGGAGGTCTGCTTGTCAAGAGCGCGCCCCTGAGCAATGCCGACATATGCCTCGTTTACACTGATCTCGGGAAGATAGTAATCCTGAAGCGTTACCGTAATGCCTTCTGGAGTAGGGCGTACCATTATCTCCGGGTAGATAACCGTACTGGTATCGGTGAAAAAGCCGGCCTCGGGATGCGGGTCGAGGCTGCGAATCGTGTCCAATACCTGCTGGACTTCGGCCGCAGAAGCCTTGCAGGCGCTCGCCACCGCCGTTATTTTGCCTGCAGCCAGATCATAAAGATTGCCGCCAATCAGGCACCGGGCCAGCTCCGTGTCCTCGCCTATCCGCTCCAGTTGCAGCAACAGACGCTCCGCCAGGTCGCGGGCGGCGATGCCCGCGGGTTGCCCGGCCTGAATCGCCCTGACTATCCGCTGCACCCGCGCCACCTCCACGCCCAGGGCCTCGGCTATCTCCTCGTCGCTGGCTCGTAGATAACCCGCGGCGTCGATGCTGCCGGCAATGTAGTGGCTGATCGCACGATTGCGCGGGTCGGCCAACTCCAAATCCATCTGCTCGCAGATTGCTTCCTCGATGGTCTTTGCCTGTGCGGCAGCCTGGTCGTAGAGCCGTCGCTGAAACTCCTCACTGGCAACATCGCGGGTGCCCTGGCGCTTCATCTGCCGGCTCGCGCCGAAGGGATCTCCCGCCTGACGTAAAAGCTCGCGCCCGTCCAGCGGATGCTTGCAGCGGGTCTGCTCGGCCTCCTCCAAAAAGGGGTTTTGTTCCAGGCTGTTCTGCACAAACTCGCTGAGCTCCAGCGAGGACATGCCGAGCAGACCGACTACGGTCTGGGCCTCGATTCCCAAACGGACGCCGGTTTGGAGCTGCGGGGCTGTTTCGGTACGAAGCTGCATGATGGCACCTCCTGTAAGAGGGATGATAGCATACCGAGACAAACAGCGAAAGAACCCCTACGCCGCGCCAGCCTGCACCAGGTTCCTGAACACCTTGGCGACCCCGTTTTGCCGCTCCAGCATCGTCAGGACAACGAACAGGTTCTGCCGGACAACTCCGTCGTTGTCGTCGTGCAATGCGCGAGCCAGCTTGCGCCACTGCTTCAGATGGCCGCGCTCCAGGCAGGTCAGGATGCCCTCAACGCCCCACTGAGCAACGGGATCGTCGGGAGTTGCCGTGATGTTCCTGAATTCAAGTTCGGTCATTTGACGTCATTTCCTTCTCTGTCATAACGTGCAAATTTATGGGTAGGTTCGAGGTTAACTGATTCTAAGATCGATTCCATATCCCGACGCATGACAACTCAAAATTATATCCCCGCCGTCCTGCTCGTGGCTTAAAGGAAGTACCGATTTATTCATTGCACACCATCTTGTGGTCGGTATAGCGCTTCTGCGAACAGCTCGTCAGCAGCCGTTTAACCTCTTCGCATAGCAATGGCGCTGCCAAACAGCTCGTGGGTGGAGGCGTGTATCCGCCTGGCTACCTCCGGGTTGTTCATCGTGTAGAGATGAACACCGTCCGTCCCCTGCGCCATCAGGTCGCCTATCTGTTCTATCGCATAGGCGATACCGGCATCGAGCAGGCCGTCCGGATCGTCGTCATAAGCATCGAGCAGGGAGCGCAGTTTGCCCGGTATGCCTGCGCCGCACAGCGTGGCCATCCGCTCGAGCTGCTTTTTGTTGGTAATCGGCATGATTCCTGCCTGGATGGGCACCTCTATCCCCGCGTGCGCCGCGCGCTCGCGGAAGGCGTAAAACACAGCGTTATCAAAAAACAGCTGGGTTATCAGCTGGCTGGCACCCGCATCCACCTTGGCCTTCAGGTTGCGGATATCGTCTTCGATGCTAGCACATTCCCGATGTCCTTCGGGGTAGGCGGCGCCAATCAGATGAAAGTCGCCGTTCTCCTTGATGAAAGAGATAAGATCGCTTGCGTAATGGAACTCCTTCCTGGGTTCAAAATCGGGATTAATATCGCCCCGCAAGGCGAGTATGTTCTTGATGCCGGCCGCCTTGAGCTCGTCGAGCAGGTTAAGCACGTCGCGCCGTGTCAGGTTGACGCTGGGCAGATGCGCGACGCTCTCGATACCGTAGTCGTTTTTCACCGCTCGCGCTATCCGCAGCGTCTCGGTGTTGTTCTCACTGCCGCCCGCCCCATACGTAACGCTGATGAAGTCGGGTGCCAGGTCGCTCAGCTGCGCCACCGTCTGATAGATGATATCAACCGGAGCAGTCCGCTTGGGCGGGAATATCTCAAAAGAGAAAACCTTCTTAGTTTTAAATAATTCTGATGTCCTCATAACTGCAGCCTTCTATCCTTTGTTCTGGGGAGGCGCCGATCAATCATTGCGGGGACGCTTCATCTGGGCAAGCGGCCAAGCGCCACAACGATGCGGTCAACGATCAGGCGGGCGAGTTCGCGTTTGGAAATTACGCCGGTCTCCTCCACATCTGTTTTTTTGGGACCGGAGACAAACCAGACCTTGTTCTGGGTGCTGGAAAAGCCGATGTCGGGCAGGGAGACGTCGTTGGCGACTATCAGGTCGGCGTTCTTGGCGGCCAGTTTGGCGCAGGCGTTGGCCAAAACGTCGCTGGTCTCGGCCGCGAAACCTATTGTGAAGGTGTCATTCTTGTTGGCTGCCAGCGTGGCCAGGATGTCGGGGTTGTGTACCAGCTCAACCTGCAAGACGGCGTCGCCTTTCTTGGTCTTTTGCTCGGCGCAGGCGGCCGGGCGAAAATCCGAGACTGCCGCCGAGAAGACCGCCGCGTCGGCCAGGGCAAATGGCGTCTGGCAGGCGACCAGCATCTCGCTTGCGGTGGTCACCCGCAGGACCTGCACGCCGGGCGGGTTGGCCAGGGCGACCGGGCCGGTTATCAGCGTTACCTCGGCGCCACGGCGGGCGGCCTCGGCGGCGATGGCAAAGCCGGTCATCCCCGATGAAGGCGAGGAGATAAAGCGCACCGGGTCGAGGAATTCCCGCGTTGGGCCAGCGGTTACCATCACGCGACGGCCGGCCAGGTCGCTGGGGCGGGCGAGCTCCTCGGCAATGGCGGCGACGATCTGCTCCACAGGGGCCAGGCGGCCCTCCCCCTCCTCGCCGCAGGCCAGGTAGCCGGCCTCGGGTTGAATCACGCGCACACCACGCTCCTCCAGACGGGTGATTGATTCCTGGGTCACGGGGTTACGCCACATATCAACGTTCATCGCCGGAGCCACCAGCAAAGGCGCGGTGGTGGCCAGCGCGGTGGTGGCCAGCAGGTCACCGGCCACTCCATTTGCTAATTTATTTAGCACGTTAGCGGTGCAGGGCGCGATGCAGAAGATGTCGGCCTCGCGGGCCAGCGAGATGTGGTGGACGGGGGCGCCGGGGTCGTCGGCCAGCTTGATGGCCACCGGCTCGTTAGTCAGCGCCTTAAAGATTGCCGGTGAGACGAACTCCGAGCCGTACTGGGTCATCACCACCTTTACGCGATGTCCGCTCTTTTGCAGCGTCCGCACCAGCTCGCAGGCTTTGTAGGCGGCCACGGAGCCGGTGACGCCGAGCAGGATGGTCTTCTGGTTGCTCTTCTGGTTGCTCTCGCTCATCGGTCAGCCTTTCTGTTGTGATGGCCGGGTGCTTGCGCGGTGGCTGCGTGCCGGGCGCGGTGGCCAGGGGGCTCGAGGGGGACGG
>JAISMZ010000242.1 GCA_031276475.1 Coriobacteriales bacterium | reverse complement strand
GGTTCTTTTGTGTTCCTGGAGAAAACATTGTATTTTGGCACGACATTATTACCAGGAACACAAAAGAACCGTCCCTCTGTGTCATCTCTGTCATCCCTCTGTGTCATCTCATCCCTCTGTGTCATCCCTCTGTGTCGTCCCGTCCCTCTGTGTCATCTCATCCCTCTGTGTCATCCCTCTGTGTCGTCTGCGCCCTCTGTGTCATCTGCGCCC
This sequence comes from Coriobacteriales bacterium, assembly GCA_031276475.1. Classification (GTDB taxonomy): domain Bacteria; phylum Actinomycetota; class Coriobacteriia; order Coriobacteriales; family UBA8131; genus JAISMZ01. The sequence continues at coordinate 8,047 of JAISMZ010000242.1, read as the reverse complement.
TCTGTGTCGTCTGTGCTGCCGTAAGCAGAAGAGAGAGCAGGCCGATGAACGCACAGGATAAGGAACTCTGGCAGCTGCGAAGCAAGCTCTACGCCTTTTTTGGCAACAGCCTGCTCAAGATTATCACCGAACAGACGGCGCTGACCCTGGCCCCGGCGTTCTGGCAGGATTTCCCCCTGGAACCAGCCAACGAGCAGATGGAACAGGGGCTCGCTGGTCTGCTTTCCTGCACGCAGGCGCTCTCTGCGCTCAGCCGCGACAAGGCCATCGAGCGCGTGGGCGTTGAGTACACCAGGCTCTTCATCGGTCCCGGCGCTCCGGCGGCACCGCCCTGGGAGACCCTCTACCGCGAAGGCGGGACGGTGCTCTTTGGCCAGCCCACCATCGACCTCAAGAAGCTGTTCGCCGCCCGCGGACTGAAGGCCAGTGCCGAGAGCCACCAGTTTGAGGACCACCTCGGTTTTGAACTGCTCTACCTGGGCATCTGCGGCAAAGACCTGATCAAAACGCCGCCTTTCGCCGCAGCCTGCGCCAGGCTCTCCGCTGGCTCTTCCGCCGCGGCCCACGCCGAGCCTTCCGCGGAGCTTCGGGCGCAGCAGGCTGCTTTTATCCACGAGCACCCGCTTTCCTTCATCGGCAGGCTTTGGGAGAAGGCACACGCCGCAACCGAGCTTCCCGCCGCGCCTGCCGCCGCGCCTGCCGCCGCGCCTGCAAGTTCTCTTCCCGGCTACTATCCCGCCCTGATTAAACTGATCTGGGGCTTTCTGCTCTGGGATCTGGAACTGCTTGCAGGCAGCGGCCAGAGAGGCACCACCGCTGCCTGACCCTGCTTCCTGCACCGAGCCCCGGATTCTGCACCCGTGTTTGGGCCCAGTTCTAACGGGCGGGCTGGCGGTCGGCGGGGGGGGGGGGTGTAAACGGAGGGAAAGATACGGAATAAAGGTAAAAACTTGACCTCGATAGCTAAAATGGCTACACTCATTCTTGGCTTTACGTAACCATAGCAGTGCTTCTTTGGGAGCAGATTTAACCAGACGTAGAGAGGTGCCTTCATGGGCACATACAGGCGAGTTAATTCAGGTGTGACAAAAATAAGATTTCTGTTGAGGAGTGTGCTGCTCTTTGCGCTGGTGCTCTGCCTGCTTTTTGCTGGGCTTGTGCTGCCGGCGGCCTTTGCGGGGCGAACCGATGCCCTTGCCTGGGCCGAGGAGCAGTCTGCGGCGGAAGAAGGGGAGTCTGCGGCCGCCGCGGAGGAGGGCGCGCTTACCCCGCTGGCGGTTGACGAAGTCACTGTGGGGCCGTCGGGAAACTACCCCACGCCCCAAGAAGCACTTAACAATGTGGGCGTCAATGGTGGCAATCCTTGGGAGATGGTGCTCTGTGCTGACTTCACCATCGACATGATCACTATCGGTTTCGGCGTAAATCTGACCATTAAAAGTGAGAGCAGCGCCTCGCCGCATACCCTTACTGCCAGCGCCGATAATCGCCACTTATACATTATGCCTGGCGCGAGCCTCACCCTGCGCGATGTTGTGTTGACGGGAGGCAATCCTGATCCATCCGAAGCTGTCGGTGGCAGCGTCTATGTGTTTGGCGGCGAGTTTATCATGCAAAGCGGTGCCGTGATCAGGGACAACGCCACCGTCCTGGGCGGTGCTGTTTTCGTCACCTCTCCGAACCCTAACGACCTTGGCAACTTTAGAATGGAGGGCGGCACGATCTCAGGTAACAGTGGCTGGCAGGGTGGCGCGGTCTATGCCGGTTCGACGATGAATAATTATCCCATTTATGCAACCATGACGGGCGGCACAATCTCGGGTAACTCCTCTCTTACCTTTGGCGGCGGCGTTGCCGTCATGGGACCTGCCATCTTTACCATGACGGGTGGTGAGATCTCCAATAACGCAGCCACCAGATCTTCTGACGACGCCGTTGGCGGCGGAGTGGCTGCGGTCGCTGGCGGCAGCTTTACCATGAACGGCGGCCTTATCTCTGGTAACGAGTCGGGATATTACGGCGGCGGGGTGGCCGTAGTCTATGCTAGCAGTTTTACTATGAACGGTGGCGAGATCTCTGAGAACAGCGCCGTGCATGACGGCGGCGGGGTCGTCGTTGCCTCTCCGCCTACTTCCTATCCTTACTCCGCCAGCAGCTTTACCATGAACGGCGGCACCATCTCCGATAACGGAACTGAAGCTTCTGGCGGCGGGGTTGCCCTTGGCCAGGGCAGTAGCTTTACCATGACAAACGGCGAGATCACAGGCAATACGGCGGCAGTCTATGGCGGCGGGGTCGGCCTGGAGGGGGCGAGCAACTATGCCAGCCAGTTTAGCCTTAAGGGCGGCAGCATCTCCAACAACTCGGCCACAGACGGCGGTGGCGTTGCGGTAACAAGCTCGGAAGCCAGCCTGACCCTTGAGGGCGGCACCCTCTCCGGCAACAGCGCCAGCAAAGACGGCGGCGGCATCTGGTACGGCAACGGCGGAAAGATATACCTGGCCACGGGCGACTCGGCGGCCTTTTTGGGCAACAGCGCCCAAAAGCTCTACCTGCCCGATGCTCTCCCCCAGCCGGTCACAGGCGGCGATTTTGCGGGCACGGCATCTTCCCTCTCCGCCGATTTTGCCCACCTTGGCTATCCTGACAACTACCCCTATGCAAACAACAGTACCGTCCTGGCCTTCAATAACTACGACGTCTTTAACGCCGCCTCCGCCTATGAGCTTGAGAAGGTGACCTTTAACGCCGAGGGCGGCAGCTTTTCTGGTGGCTCGCCCACCACTTCTGATGGCGTCTGGACCGGTCTGGCGATAAAGGACAGGATGCCTCTGCCGCCCGTGCGCACGGGTTGGACTTTCATCGGCTGGGCCACCTCGCCGGGCGCCCAGACCCCAGACTTCTCCAATGCGACCACGGTCTCAGCGCCGCTTACCGTCTATGCCCTCTGGGGACACAGCGTTATCTATCACGGGCAGGGCAACACCTCGGGCAGCGTTCCTGAGGACAGCACGATGTATTCGGACGGCGCCACGGTAAATGTGGCGGCGGTCGGCGACCTGAAAAAGACCGACTACAACTTCATCGGCTGGGCCACCAGTCCCACTGCCACCAAGGCGGATTACCAACCAGGTGACACCTTCACCATCACTTTGAACACCGATCTTTATGCGGTCTGGCAGGCCGTAGTGCCGCCGACCCCGCCCTCGCCTCCAAGTCCGACCCCGGCTTCGTCCCCGCCTTCAACACCGCAGACCGGCGACAGCATTGCCTCGATGACCCTGCTTGTGGGCGCCTTGCTCGCGTTGGCCGCCCTCTGCATCGGCACCGCCCTGCGGCTCAGGAGAAGCCCCGCCACGCGCAAGATCGGCATGCATAGCAAGCACTAATCGGCACCTTCCCAGGAAGGCCAACCTTGCCGCCCGCCTCGCTTGCGCCCCGCTGAGCCAGCGCCCATCTTGGCACTGTTGGGGGCTTCCGCTACAATCAACAAGGTTATGCCCCAACTGATTTTTTGGAGGCGTCAATGCAATCATTGCGCGTCACCCTGGGGCATGTTCTTTGCAGGGAAATACGGAGAGGAGAGGCTTCATGCCTGAATTGTTAGCCTGGGCTGCGCCGCTGTGTGCAGTGATCGGTCTTGTCGTTGCGGCGTATCTCGCGTTTTGGGTGCTCAAGCAAGACCCCGGTAATGAGCGGATGCAGCATCTGTCCGGCCTGATCCAAAAGGGCGCTCAGGCCTTTTTGTTTGCCGAGTACCGCGCACTGATCATCTTTGCGCTGGTGGTGGCCGTAATCTTAGGCTTTGCCATCTCATGGCCAACGGCCGCGGCCTTTCTCACCGGCGGCATCCTCAGCGTCATTGCCGGATACATCGGCATGTATGTGGCCACGCGCGCCAACACCCGCACCACCCAGGCGGCCACCAAGGGCATCGCTGGGGCGCTGCGCGTGGCGTACCGCTCGGGTCTGACGATGGGCCTGACCGTCGCCTCGCTGGGCTTGATGGGTCTGTCGCTTTGGGCCATCGTCTTGCTGGTGGGCAACGAGAACCTCTTTCACAATATTGAGGCGGTGGACGGCTTTGTGATGGGCGCCTCCTCAATCGCGCTGTTTGCCCGCGTTGGTGGCGGCATCTACACCAAGGCGGCCGACGTTGGTGCCGACCTGGTGGGCAAGGTCGAGGCCGGCATCCCCGAGGACGACCCGCGCAACCCCGGCGTAATTGCCGACAATGTGGGTGATAACGTCGGCGACGTTGCGGGTATGGGCGCCGACCTCTACGAGTCGTACGCCGGTGCCATCCTGGCGCCGATGGCCCTGGCCGTGGCGATGACTGCCGCCAGCGCCATCTCCGGCTTTGACGCCACCATCGCGCTGGTGATTCCGCTGGCCCTGGCTGCCGGGGGCATTCTGGCCTCGATTATCGGGCTGTTTGCGGTTAACACCAATGACTCCTCCAAGATTGCCAAGGCGCTGGATCGGGGCACCTTTCTGACATCGGGAATCGTCTTTGTGCTTATTCTTGTAGCAGTTTGGCTCTGGCAGAGTAACTCCAACGCCTCGCTGCCCACGCTTTGGCTGTTTGGCTCCTGCGCCGCCGGTCTGGCCGCCGGTCTGGCGATAGGCAAGATTACCGAGTATTACACCTCCTATCACCACAAGCCCGTAAAGAAGATCGCTGACGCGTCGGAGAGCGGCTACGCCACCAACGTCATCGAGGGGCTTTCTACCGGCATGCTCTCCACGGTGCTGCCGACCATCGTCTTGGTGGCCGCGGTGGCCATCGCCTATCTCTGTGGTATGCAGGTCGGCGGCGGCGACAGCGCCCTGGCCGTGCAGTTTGGCGTTTACGGCGTTGGCCTTTCGGCCCTCGGCATGCTCACCACCACCGCCACCACCGTTGGCGTGGACGCCTATGGCCCGGTGGCCGACAACGCCGGCGGCATCGCCGAGATGGCCGGCCTGCCGCCGGAGATTCGCGAGCGCACCGACCAGCTGGATTCCGTAGGCAATACCACGGCGGCCGTGGCCAAGGGATTCGCGGTCTCCTCCGCAGCACTTACCGCGCTTGCCCTGTTTGTCGCCTTTAAGACCAACCTCGAGGCCAAGTTGCCCACCGACGCCGGTCTGAATATCACTTTGGATAACCCCTTTGTGATTGTCGGCGTGATCATCGGCGCGATGATGCCCTTCTTCTTTGGCGCGATGACGATGGGCGCGGTCAGCCGCGCGGCCAACGCCATGATCATCGAGATCCGCCGCCAGTTCCGTGAGATCAAGGGGCTTTTGGAGGGCAAGGCCGAGCCGGACACCGAGGCCTGCGTGCGCATCTCCACCCAGGCCGCGCTGCACGAGATGATGCTGCCGGGCATCCTTGCCGTGGTCATCCCGATAGTCCTGGGGTTGCTTGACGTGAACATCCTGGCCGGCTTTCTGATTGGCGTTTTGGCCTGCGGCTTTTTGATGAGCGTCTACATGGCCAACACCGGCGGCGCCTGGGACAACGCCAAGAAGTACATCGAGACCGGCGCCCACGGCGGCAAGGGCTCCGACGCCCATAAGGCCGCGGTCGTCGGCGACACGGTGGGCGACCCCTTCAAGGACACCTCCGGGCCGTCCATCAACATCCTGATCAAGGTGGTAACGGTGGTCTCGCTGGTCTTTGTGCCCTTCTTTGTCAGCCTCGGCGGCGGCTTTTTGCACGGCGTGTTATAGCTGTTCTGGAGGAGGACTCCGCTTTTTCAGGCTCGCGACCGGCGTCTTCTCAGGGAGGCGCCGGTTTTTCGTACCGTGTCGACAGGGAACCGTCTCCTGTCGACTTTTCCTGTCGACTTCTCTGCCTTAGCGGTTAGTCGATGTAGCCGCGGGCGCGCATCCGCTCGGGGCGGGCAAAACGCGCCATGCCGGTCTTCATCCGTGTGCAGCCCAGCTTCTGGTAAAAGGGCTCTTTGCCCACCGAGGCAAAGAATATCACGTTTTGCCCCTCCAGCTGGGACAGTATCCGCTCCACTATTGCGCGTCCCAGGCCCTGGCCTTGCAGCTTTGGCGCTACGGCCACGTCGTAAAGCGCCGCCTCGTAGGCGCCGTCGGATAATGCACGGCCGCAGCCTACCAGCTGGTCGTCTAGGTAGACAAACAGCACGATGTCGCTGCCCTCAAAGGCCCGTTGGCGCGTTTCGGCATCAAAATCTGCCAGTCCACTCTGTTGCAGCAGCTCGGCCAGCTCTGTAAAGTCTACATCTGCGGTGGTAGATACAAACTCAAAATCGTTAAAATCTATAGCATTTTCAGTCATTCCGGATACCGCCCTTCAGGCCTTTTCTGCAATTCAGGTTACCTTAACGGCAGCATTCGCATTCGTAAGCGATCCATGTCGATGGTGAGGATCGCTCCCGCCAATAAATCATCCTCTACTTGGTTAATAGCTAAATAGGTAGTCTCAAAAACCGACTTTGAGATTGCTTCTCTCGTCCTGAGTTGAACTACGCTTGGGCCAAATGCTTGTGTTGCTGCGAGTATCGCACCAAAATCTAAATCGAGAGAGACAACCACATATCCATTATCAGCGGCATATTTCATAATCTCTTCGTCAGGTGCACAGGGACTTCCAATAGTTGACCAGTGCCGCGCTTCTACTTCTCGCTGCTGAAAAAATGCAGCAAAACGCGGAGTCAGATTCATGTCAAAAAGCAGCTTCAGGCGCATTCAAAATCGATTTCACGCGATTCCGAAAGCCACGCAGCATATCTGAGCGCCTCCATAATGTCAGCACGCGTTATATATGGAAATAACGATAGCATTTCATCAACACTAACGCCGTCGGCAATATGAGTAACAATCATTCCAACCGTCACTCGGGTTCCTTTAATGCATGCTTTGCCGGCCATCACATTGGGCTTAAGCGATATTCTATTAAATCTCTCCATATCGGCCGCTTCCTTTCAATGCTACCGTTTTGCGCCCGACCACAGTATACACCACTTCTGTCCTCACGCCCGCTATCGGGCGTATGCGCTACAATACCGCCATGGGCTTTACCGACGAGGATATCCGCAAGGTGCGCGAGGCCACCGATCTGGTGGCCCTAATCGGCGAGCGCGTGGTGCTCAAGCCGCGCAACCGCGAGTTCTGGGGCAACTGCCCCTTCCACAATGAGAAAACGCCGTCCTTTAAGGTTGATCCCGCCTCCCAGTTCTACCACTGCTTTGGCTGCGGCGAGAGCGGCGACGCCATCACCTTCGTGCGCAAGATCGACAACCTCGACTTCCCCGACGCGGTGCGCTACCTGGCCGAGCGGGCCAACATCGAGCTGCACGAAAGTGGCGCGGTGCAAAGCGGTCACAAGGCCCGGCTCTTTAAGGTTATGGAGCAGACCGTGGCCTTCTACCACCGGCAGCTGATGCGGGTCAAATCGCCAGAGACCGACGCCGCCCGGGCCTATCTGGGCTCTCGCGCGATGAGCGGTGAGGTAGCCCGCGACTGGCAGCTGGGCTACGCGCCAGGCAGCGGCTCTCTGGTGCGCGAGCTGAGCGCTGCGGGCTTCTCGCGCGCCGATATGCTCGACGCCAACGTTGCCGTAGATGGCCGCGGCGGGCGGCTGCGCGACCGCTTCTTCAATCGCGTGATATTTCCGATCAGCGACCTCCAGGGCCGCCCGATCGCCCTCGGCGGCCGCGTCCTGAACGACGGCGAGCCCAAATACCTGAACACCTCCGACACCGCGCTGTTCTCCAAAGGCACCACGCTTTACGCCTTAAGCCGTGCCAAGGCCGCAATCACCGCCACGGGAACGGCCATCGTCGTAGAGGGCTACACCGACACCATCGCCATGCACGCGGCCGGCTTTACCAACACGGTGGCGACGCTGGGCACCGCTTTGACGGCCGAGCACCTGAAGAAGCTCGCCCGCTTTGCTCGCCGCCTGGTCTACCTCTTTGACGGCGACGCCGCCGGCCAGCGCGCCGCCGACCGTGCCAGCGCGCTGATCACCCGCGACATCACGCCAGAAAGCGGCAGCCGCCCGATAGAGCTCCTGGTAGCGGTG